>CALFUQ010000323.1 GCA_937929885.1 uncultured Saprospiraceae bacterium | reverse complement strand
TTGCCCTCTTACCTTGAGCGCTCAGATTCTTCATTAGTATTTATGGTTGATCATTTTATCAAGCAATCTAAGCTAGAACTAAGTGGATTTCATTTGACAGATTATAGAGCTCTTGTAAGTGTTTTACAGAGTGCAAAGGATGCAGGTTTATCAGTTGTTTTGTTTGCAGTCCGTTATGCACTTCTAGATTTCGCAGAACAATTTGAATTAAACTTAAATCATATCACAATTATAGAGACTGGTGGTATGAAGGGTAAAAGAGGACCTGTTTCAAATGAAGACCTAAAATCAATTGTATCTGAAAAGCTTAACCCTAAATCGCTAGTATCGGAATATGGAATGACGGAGCTTCAGTCTCAAGCTTATTCTGATGAGTCATTTACTTTTAAAATGCCTAATACTTTAAGGGTGTTTATATCAGATCTTAATGATCCATTCAGTTATGTAGAGGAGGGGAGAAGTGGTCGTATTAATGTTATTGATCTAGCTAATTTATTTAGCTGTGCTTTCATCGCAACAGATGATATGGGTAGAAAAGTAAGTGAAGATAAATTTAAAGTACTAGGAAGAATAGATCATAGTGAACAGAGAGGTTGTAATTTGCTGGTCGCTGATGTGATTACTTGATTAAACCTTCATACATCCAGTCTGCAAGCGCTTGACGATTACTTGGTAGCGTAAATCTCTTTTGATTGTTTTTATTCTTTATGTTCGCTAATTCCACATATACTGCAGGAGGTAAAGTTCTGCTAAGCATAAATAAATTGCCCTCTTTTATTTTTCCTTTATAACCTCTGTTTTTTTGATGCTTAGCGTATTTGCTTTTAAAAGTGTTGTACATGTTCTTAGCCATACCAATACTTGTAGAACTACCTTTGTAATACATAAAGTAACTATCCATCTTAAGATCTGATCGATTCGAATCTATATGAATCATTATAGCTTTTTGATCTTTGTACCCCTTCTTTTTATAATGACGATATAGGGCATTCATATCTATAGCTCTAGCATTTAATCTATTGATTTGTTTAGCGGGAAGTTTTTTGCCGTTGATGCTAACTTCATCTGTATCGCACTTAAGATACTTCTCATCTCTTATCCCATCATTTTTATCCTGGATTATCATTTCCACGATAGCACCTCTTTGAAGTAGATTTCTGGCAAGTCTTAATGCAACATCATAAGCATACTCATCTTCACATAAGACTTGAGTGCAATCAGTGCATTGTGTCCCTGGATCAATACCTCCATGTCCGCTCACGACATAAAATACCTTTCCTTTTAGCGAATTATCGACCTTTGAATACTCCTTATACTTAGACCCAAAAAGTGCATTATGCAATTCTGTTTTTTTCTCAGAGTTGGTCTTAACAGTTGCAGGGAGCTTTTCGGTTTTTGGTTTGGCCTCAATGGTGTTACTCTTTTTATCTTTATTTCTGTTTTCGTTATAGCAGTATAGCTCATGATGCGGAACCCACAATATTTTACTATCAGAGTAGTGTGTTTTCCGTAGTCCTTTTGCTTTTAATTCTTCGTTGTATTCTTTTATTCGTACCGCTTTCTTCCAATCATCTACACCTAGGGTACTTCTTATACTTGTACCATTATACTTGTAGATATAAACTGGGATATTATAATTTTTGCCAGATTTTAGTTGTGCTTTCTTATCTAGTTTATTGACATTGTAGAATTCCTCGATATTGCAATAATCATTAGCTAGACCGTATCGTCTAAGCAAAGAGTATACACCATCGCCACTTTTAGCTTTTACCGTATGTCTCTCATATGTTGAGGGATTAGGATAACTTAGCGAAGTGAAAACAAAGCTGACTGCAAGTATTAAAATTTTGAATAACATACTAATTGACTAAGGAAGCTTAACAAATATAACACATTATAGTAAATAGCAATATGTATTTACTTAAAAATCAGGATTAAATGTTACTTTTCTATCCTATAATAGTCCTTCATGCAAAGTGTAAATAGAGTATTTCTGCTACTGAAAAAGGATATTACCTTGGAATTCAGGAGTTTATATGCTATTGGCAGCATATTACTTTACGTGGTGACTACTGTATTTATTGTTTATAAAGCTTTTGGGACTTTAGAAGCCCGTACTTGGAACAGCATGTTTTGGGTGCTGTTCTTATTTGCGTCTATGAATGCAACTTTGAGAAGCTTTTCAAAGACGTCTTCTGAGAATAGCTTTTTCAATTACTCCTATATCAACCCTTCAGAGTTTATAATCAGTAAGATTTTGTTCAATCTCTTATTTCTTGTCTTAATTGCTTCATTAACCTTTGTCGTAATGTCTGTATTTTTTGAGCATCCAGTACAAGATTTTAGCTTATTTAGTTCTGGCGCTTTTCTGGCTTGTGTTGGGGCTAGTATATTATGCAGTTTTTCTTCTGCGGCATCTACACAAGGAGCATCTAATGCAACCATTATGAGTGTAATGAGTTTACCTCTTACAATCCCGATACTGTTAATTGCGATTAAGATATCTCTACAATCGATGAACCTAATCAACGATAGCACGATATCAAGTGATTACATGATTTTGGGTGGGATAATACTTGTAATGTTTGGCGTCACGATCTTATTATTCCCATATTTGTGGAAGTCTTGAGCAACTAGAATGAAACTACAAAAACACTGGTACAAAATCGCAGCAGTTCTCATACTGCTTTATGTCCTTGTAGCTGGTCTTCTAGTCCCTTTAAAGCCTGGGATTATGAGCGTCGAGCCATATATTCTCAAATCAAATAGTGTAAATAAGATTGCTGTTGAAGGCTATAATTCCCATTACACAGAAGAAGAAAAAACTCTTAAAGTATGGCTAAAACTAGATAGTCTAAAAGGAATAGAGGCTAGTAATGTAAAAGTAATCGATGATAATAACCTAGAGGCTACCTTTTCATTTGGATCTCGATTTCCAGCTGATAAAACAACAGGGACTTTATTAGTGCATAGTGAAAATGATGGGACCGCTGTATTACCTAATTTTAGATTAATTAACCAAGAACAAGTTGGGAGTCAATCTACCACTGATGGGGCAGTCACGAATCTGCCTAATATTTTCTATACAAAGCCAGGTTGGCAATTCCCCTTTAGGCCATTGCTCCATGAGACGATAAGGAATACATTTTTTCATGTTGCCATTTGGATGGCGATGTTTTTCCTTGCTACTGTATCTCTAGTTTATTCGATACTTGAGCTCAGAAATCATAACCCCCTAACAGACATTAAAGCAGCTAGCTTTACTTCCATCACGATTTTATACGGATTGATAGGTATAGCTACAGGATCTATATGGGCTAAGACAGCATGGGGAGCTTTCTGGACTGCTGATGTAAAATTAAATATGGCAACAGTAGCCATCTTGGTTTATTTAGCATATATAATTTTGAGGTCGGCAATCCAAGACCAAGATCAAAGAGCACGAGTATCAGCAGCTTATAATGTCTTTGCTTATTTGGCAATGATTCCATTAATATTTGTTATCCCAAGAATGTCAAGTGTAGACAGCTTGCACCCAGGTAATGGAGGCAATCCAGCATTAGGAGGAGAAGATTTGGATAATGCCCTTCGATATGTGTTTTATCCATCTATTATTGGGCTAATCTTGCTTGGTATCTGGATGAGCAATCTCCGAATAAGGGTAGAATCTTTGCTTAATAAAGAAACTTGAAATAGTTGCAATACCACAAAATAATAGCAGCATTGAAATCATTATTATGAATATCAGATCTACATACTTAACCGTAATATTTATTTTGATTTATAGTAGTATTTATAGTCAGTCATCTCTTGATTTTCTCAGGAGTACAGGCAAGATATATTCAGTGGCTGTTGGCATAGTAATTATATTTCTATTCATCGTTTTTTATTTGGTTAGGCTAGATCGAAAGTTATCCAAACTAGAAAACGAAAATACTAATGAGTAAAAAGCAAAAGTCATTTTACGAAAGTGTTCAAGCAAACTTTGATCACGCAGCATCTTTCACTAATTATCCTAAAGGGCTATTGGATCAGATCAGAGAATGTAACTCTGTCTATCAGATGAGATT
>CALFUQ010000322.1 GCA_937929885.1 uncultured Saprospiraceae bacterium | reverse complement strand
AATGATTTCTTCATTCTTTCCAGGTACTTCACTTTTTTTGAGATTTAGTGGTTTCCCTGAAGCATCATAAAGAAACATTTCATAGTCCTTTAGATTGCCAGTCCTAGCTTGTGCGATATTCCATTCTGAGGTATACGTATTTCCTTTTATACTGTATGTTATACTTGCTGAGGACTCTTTAGTATGGTGGGTCATTATAGACCCTAAAGAACCAATTTCAGTTTTAGATATAGCCTTGCTAAATCTTGGAATACGATTAAAGAGGGCAAGCGTGATCACATCGAGTAGGGTAGACTTGCCTGACCCTGTAGGGCCTACTATTGCAAATATCCCTGCATGAGATAGCGGAGCAGATTGGAAATCCACTTCATGCACTCCCTTAAGGTTATTGATATTTTTAAATGTGATCTTTAGTAGCTTCATACCTCTTCAGCTCTTACGATCTCTAATAGCTCTTGAAAAGTTTCTTTCAGTTCTTTTTGCTTAGTTTCATCGATCTCTTCTAGATTCATTCTTTTGATAAACACATCAGAAGGGCTCAGGTCTTCTATGTTTTCTCCAGACTCAAACAGGTCTGCAGTATCTTGAGTGCCTGTATTGAAATGTGTTCTTGACTTTAGTATGATCAATTCTTCAACATCTTGATACGTCGTTACTAGATTTGCATTTTCTGCTAATCTTACACTACTATATTCTGCTTCTTGGAAATCTAATTCGATTAAGGAAGGGAGAATGAGGTTGTGCTTATAAGCCTTTAGTTTTTCTTTTATCTCATTGTGATCTCCACTAAACTTCTTGAGTTCCCTTTGTTTTGGAATGTCTATGAATTGTGGAGCGGTTAACTTCCCATCTACTAACTCTACAAGTAAAATACCTTTCTTATCTTCCTTCTCAGAAAAACTTAAAGAGATCGGAGAGCCAGAATATCTGATGAAATCATTCTTACCAATTACTTGAGGCCTGTGGATGTGGCCTAAGGCGATGTAATTGAATTCTTTTGGAAAAATGGTAGACTCTACTGCTGCAGCATTCCCGATATGTATTTCACGTTCACTATCAGAGGAGCTGACTCCTTTGGCAAATAGGTGTCCCATCGCAATACTTGGGATGCCCTTGTACTTGGCAGTACATATTTTTCCAAGTTGGGCGTAGTGATCTGCAATACCTGCCTTAATAGCTTCTGCTCGTGATTCGAATAGTTTATCTTTTTGTAATGACCTGAGATCTCTGTCTCTCAGAAAGGGTACTGCCGCTACAACTAAAGCAATTTCTCCTTTTTTATTTTTTATTTCAATGATCTCATCTTCTAGGTTTTCTTTCGCACCTCCTATGACTGAGATATTAAGCGAAGTAAGTAATTCTTTAGGTGCATTGATCACACCGATTCCATCATGATTGCCACCAGTGATGACGATCTGAATATTTAGTGGAATTAATTGACTGAGTAGTTTGTAATATATTTCTCTATCCTTAGCGCCAGGGTTAGCAAGGTCAAAGATGTCACCAGAAACAAGCAATACATCAATTCCATCATTTTTGATCAATGCTATTAACCAATCAAAGAAAAGTAGCATCTCCTCTTGCAAAGAATGCTTATGCAAGATCTTGCCTATATGCCAATCCGCGGTATGTAGAATCTTCATTCCTTGAAGAGATATCTAGTTAGTAATATGAAAGGTTTAAGATAGGGAAGTCATTTAAGAATGACATTTATATTTGACTATAAAGTCTTACATGAAATCTACATCAACTGAGGCAGGATATCTCATCAGATCTTGGATTCCTTTTTCTATGGATAGATTTTCAAAAAGGATATTATAAAGCAACGTGGTGATGGGCGTATGAAGGTTATTCTGCTTAATGATTTGATTAGCAATTTTGATGGTTTTAACTCCTTCAGCTACTTCATCCATTCCTTCTAGGATCTGCTCGAGCGATTTACCCTTAGAAAGATTATAGCCTACTCGAAAGTTTCTACTGTTAGAGCTGGTACAAGTAGCTATCAAGTCGCCAATGCCTGCAGTACCCAGGAATGCTCTACTGTCGACATTCAAGGCTTGTCCGATAGTAATTATCTCTCTAAGTCCCCTCGTAATAACCATTGCTTGCATATTCCTACCCATGCCTTGACCATTAAGTATACCAGATCCAATAGCAATAATGTTTTTAAATACGCCTGCTAGCTCTGACCCTTTTAGGTCATGAGAACCAAACACAAAGAATCTAGGGCCTGAAAGAATCTCTTGTCCAAACTTAATCACCTCATCAAACTCACTTGCTATCACAGTAGCTGTAGGTTGACCTTCAAGAATCTCATCTGCAAGATTAGGGCCTGAGATGCACCCTACACGTAGGGTAGAGGTCTCCTGTTTGATAACCTGACTCATCGTATGCACCTTATCTAAAGGAATGGTGTCAGTATCAAGCCCACTTTGTTCTACTTCTATATCAAGCCCTTTAGTGCCGTGAACGATAATGTGTGAAGGATGGATGAATGGAGCAATCTGCCGCATCACTTTTCTGAAATATGCAGATGCAATTACAGGAATAATAAAATCACATTTCTCGGCTACTTCATTGATTTTAGTAGTCCCTTTTACCTTCTCAGATAACTTGTACTTGCCTATTACGTGATCAGCATTCAACTTATCTATTAGTTCTTTTTTTCTGCTGTAGAGGATTACATCTACGTTTTCAGAAAGTAACTTGGCTATTGTGATTCCAAATTTTCCAGCTCCGAGGACTCCTACAGTTGATGACATAGCGCATTTTTATAGAAGCCCATATTGGAAAAATATACTCTGACTTCTGTAGGAAATTACTTCTTTCCTTTGGATTTCTTTTTATTCTGTTCTGCTATTTTTTTCTGCTGTGCCATTGCCTCCTCTAATCTTGCTTGGAATCCAGTTTTCTTCTTCGGTTTAGCATTTTTCTTTTTCTCTTCTAGCTCAGCTAAAATCTTTTCGTCATTAAATACAAACTTTTTAGTACCGACAGTCTGTATGATATTGATCAAGTTACTGAATAGCATGTAGCAGGTAAGCGCTGATGCATAGCTATTAAAAAATCCGAAAAACATAATCGGCATAAAATACTGTACATACTTCATGGCTGGGTTAGCAGACATATCCATGTGCTTAGTGTTGTAGTAAGTATATGCAACCATGGATATGGAATATAGAATTGTAAAGAGACTCAAGTGTGAACCTACCATCGGAATCGTAAACGGCAGATTGAATACAGCATCATAAGATGATAGATCAGTAGCCCAGAGAAATGATTCTTGCCTGAATGTAATGTCAGCAGGGAAAAATCTAAACATCGCATACCAAATAGGCATTTGCACAATCATAGGCATACATCCTCCTAACGGACTCACTCCATACTCTCGATAGATCTTCATGGTTTCCATCTGGACCTGCTGCGGCTCATCTTTATGCTTTTCTTTTAACCCAGCTAGTTTTGGTTTAAGGGCTCCCATCTTAGCCTGTGATGCGAGCATTTTGTACATGAGGGGATATAGTAATATTTTAAGAATGGAAATAATAATAATAATCACAATCCCTTTCGAACCTACAAATCCTGATATCCAATTAAAGAATGGTCTAATCAGTTGTCGATTAATTGTTCCAAATATGCTTCTACCATAAGGAATAATGTCCTGTAGATTATTTCCAAAAGCCTCTAGATTTTCAAACTGGTTGGGACCATTATACATCTGCATAGCGAATGTCTCAGCAGACCCATGATTGTAAGGTATATCTAATGTTGTCTTTATCAGCTTGAGATCTTCAGACTCCATGTCTGTCACCTCTGTCTCGAAAGTACCTCCGTTAAAACCCTCTCCTTTCGCCATCAGCGATGAGTTGAAGTATTGATTTACATGAGAAGCCCATTGTACTCTCTTCCCATCTAAGTCTGCCTCATCGTCAGATCTACAACTACAATAATCAGTTCCTTCCCCAGACTCTTTGAAATAAACAGTGCTATAGTATTTTTCGAATGTTACGTTTTTCTCTAATCGATCTAGCCAGTTATGCCAGTTTAATTTTATAGGATTGTTACGATCTATGACGTTATTTAGATTTACAAATTTGACATCGTAGTCGAGGGTATATCCGTCAGATAAGATCTTGTACTCTTGTACAATTTGACCAGTACCAGCATTTGCTGTAAACGAAATGCTATTAGATCGTGGGCTAGCAGTAAAAAATAAATCCTCAGTGCTAATTACTTTGCCATTTACTGGTAGTAGATATTCAAATTTATTTCTAGGATCCTCTAAAAGAAATAAATCAGTTTTAATTTCTTCTTTGTCTTCTCCTTCGATCACTTTCTGATGATCATGTATTAATACCTTCGCTAATCGCCCACCTTTATTAGTGAAAGTATATGTTGCTTTATCTCCTTTAAGTTCGTAGGTCTGTTGTTCACCCTGAGCGCTCTCGGCAAAGTCTCCATAGCTTTGATTGCGCTGGATAGCTGCTAGCGAATCTTGTGCTGGTGTAAGTGCTGTCGAGGCAGCTGCTGTTTCGCTGTCAAATGGAGACTGCTCATTTGCTAACTTCTCTGCATTAGCAATGGAGTCTTGCACAAACTTTTGCCGCTCGATCTCTTCTTCTGATGGGGCATTCAAAGCTGACCATCCTAAGAAAATTAAAATTATTAGTGTAAGACCTATTATCTGATTCTTGTCCATCTATACAGTTGGTGAAAAACTGTGCAAATGTACAATTTTGCACCTTGATTTATCATATATAATTGCGTGTACCAAATCTTAATGAATACAGCCTGAAATAGATTTATTTATGATATTCAATTTAATCCATATAAGCATCCTAAAATCCAATATCTCGACTAATCAGGGCTTTTGATTGACCAGAACTTGTTTTTGTTGCTACATTTTTCTCTCTTTAGAGTATGAAGTTGTTTTTGCAGGTTATAGTAATCCTAGGTACTATTATCGGGTTGTTTTTTTTGTTAGGCTATTTGGTGACAGAGCAGAAGAGTGTAAGTCAAATAGAAGTAAAAGCACCTGTAGAACTTTGTTGGAAGATATATCAAGATGAATCTAGAATTAGCGAATGGATGCAAGGTGTAAAAGATATAGAACTGATAGAAGGAGTAGGGGGTGCCGTAGGAGCCAAGCAAAAGATTGTTATGAATAGCACTGATCAATCAAGTATTTCCGCATCAAATGCAGAACTAGTAAGAACGATAACCCAAATCAAAAAGCCAAGACTATTTAGCTACGATTATACCAATCCATTAATGAAAGGCCATTCCGAAATCACCTTCACTACTCGAGATAGTACAACTACTATTAATAGTGTAGATGCCTTTACGGCTGATGCACTATGGCTTCGGTCTGTTTTATTCTTAATGAAATCTTCTATTAATAAAAAGACACAGTCTCAATTCGACAAACTGAAAGAGATTATAGAATATGACTATAATAATCAGCTCAAAGAAGCTGCTGAGAGTCTAAATGAAACTATAGAAATAGGAAGTGAATTAGATTAATTCTTCTTTTTGGCCTTTTTCGGAGAGATGATTACTATCATTCTTCTACCTTCTAATTTAGGCAGTTCTTCTGCTGTTCCGATTTCTTCTAATTCTTTAAGAAGCTTAAGGAGTAGAAGTTCACCTCTATCTTTAAACACGATAGTCCTTCCTCTGAAGTGTACATAGGCTTTCACCTTAGCGCCGTCTTCTAAAAACTTTCTAGCGTGCTTAAGTTTAAAGTCAAAATCATGCTCTTCGGTATTAGGACCAAATCTGATTTCT
>CALFUQ010000321.1 GCA_937929885.1 uncultured Saprospiraceae bacterium | reverse complement strand
AAAGACATTATAATTGACACCAACACCCACTGATAAGAATTTTCTATCTCCTTTTAAATAGGACTCGTGAAAGTAACCAGTCCTTATTGCGAATTGATTATCATACCAATATTCTAATCCAAAACTGATTTGTATTTCTTTCATCTCTTCAGGAAGGCCACCCTGAGCATCATAGAATGATTCGAAAATTCCTTCAAATGTTCCTTTCTCTTTATAGTCTGCTTGTCCATTATTATTTGTGTCGTACTCTGGATTTTCTCCTCCAGTAGCGGTTCCGTTACTTATTCTTGAAGAGACTGGCGTAGGGACTAACAACTTGTTCATATCTATAGATATTGATATGGAGTTATACTCATCGATGTTAACTTTATATGTAGTACCAAGTCCAAGGTTAGATGGTATCACATCTCGAAGTATAGAATTAGTATAAGAAACTTTAGACCCAAGGTTAGAAATTGCTGTAGCAACAGACAAGTCATTATTGCCAATCTGCCCCTTGTACGTAAACGAAATATCAGCTGCAAAAGATTGAGCTGAAAAAATAGACATACCTCCGACAGTCGCTCCTGAAGCTAGATTAGAATAAATATATTTTGCGTTCATTCCAGCAGAAAATTTTGATGATAACTTTCTTGCGTAGCCTAAGCTTATTGCCATTTCTCTAGGTTTACCACCACCAGCGGGGTTGCCATTTAAATCAGTAAAATCTATATCCCCTAAAGAAAAATACCGGACATCAAGCCCAATAGTTTGTAAATTATCAATTCGCTTATATCCTGCAAGGTTAAGAAGATAAACATCTGTCAGCCCTAGTTGTCTTAACCACGGAGAATAGGTAGTAGAGATACCTACCTCATGAGTTGAAAATGCCAACTTAGATGTGTTATGAAACATAGCATTGGCGTCCGTCGATGTAGCTAGACCAACATTACCCATACCTCCTGCTCGCGCGTCTGAAGTTATGCTTAAGAATGGTACCGCAGAGATCAAAGTATTAGGTAGACACTCCATGTTTGAGTCTACAATACATCCTACCTCTCGATCGAAAAATTGTGAATAAGAAAAAAAAGTAAACGATAAAAAAACTACAGTGAGAATTAATTTTAGATTCTTCATGCCTTAATTAGAGTTGTTAAGGTAAAGTAGCTTCGATAGATTCTTGATTGTTCGGTTATAGAACGTTAAGAAGATGTCAAGATTATTGGTAATTATGTTAAAATAAAAAAGGGGTGTTTCAATTGAAACACCCCTTTTTAAATCTTATATTTTTTTTATTCTACACCCTAGAAGTCTCCCCCTTGGAAAGCATCAAAATCAAAATTGAATGTAAATCTTAAAGTATTGTCTAGCGGATTTCTTCTGTTATTAGTAGGTACTAGATATGAGAGGTTAAGACCAAATACATTGTATTCTAATCCTACACCTACCGTTAGGAATTTTCTATCTCCTTTCAGAAAGTTTTCATAATAGTATCCTACTCTTACTGCAAATTGCTGATCGTACCAATATTCTACACCGAATGAGTAATTTATTTCTTTAAGTTCTTCGCTGAATCCTCCAGGCGCATCAGAGAATGATCCAAGAATTCCCTGGAATGTTCCTTTCTGTCTAAAGTCAGCAATGCCATCACCTGTTCCATCTCCATTTTCATTGTCATACTCTGGATTATCACCTGGTGCAGATGAACCATCTTCTAGTTTTGCTGGGATCGGAGTTGGTACCATTAACTTATTCATATCAAAAGAAAATGAAAGAGAATTATACTCGTCTAAATTAAGACCATATGTTGCACCTATCCCAAAGTTAGCTGGTAAGAAATCTCTATACACTGAGTTAGAGTATGAAACTTTAGAACCGAGATTTGATATAGCAGTTCCTATAGTTAAATCATTATCTCCAATCTGTCCTTTGTATGTAAATGAAACATCAGCGGCGAATGAATTAGCAGAAAATATTTCTGTTCCCTGTACACTAAGTCCTGATGCTAAGTTCGATAGGATATACTTACCTGTTATACCTGTCGAGAAGTTACTACTCAATTTTCTTGCATAAGCAAAAGCCACTTCCAGTTCTCTTGGTCGACCACTTCCTAGTGGGTTACCATTGAAATCAGTAAAGCTAATATCACCTAGTGAAAAATATCTTAAGCTCATTCCAAATGCGCTCAACTCGTCTATCTGCTTATAACCTGCTAAGTAAGCTAGGTATACATCAGTTAATCCTAACTCTCTCAACCAAGGAGTATAAGTAGCAGAAAAACTTACATCTTTTTCAACGAAAGCCAGCTTTGAGGCATTAAAATGTATGGCATTAGGATCAGGGGAGGTAGCTAATCCTACATCACCCATAGCGCCTGATCTAGCGTCAGGAATAATTCTTAAAAACGGCACTGCTGATAGTATGGTATTGGGTACGCAATCACCATTTGTATCAACGATACATCCAGCTTCTGGATTAAAAATCTGTGCGTTTATATCTAAGCAGCTAATAGCAAATACTAGTGCAAGAAGTGTCTGTAATTTTTTCATGGTCAACATCAAAATTTGGTATTATCCCCAAGGGTACTCATGTGTTAAAAAGTGTAACATTTACTTGGTCTATCTGAAACGTAAGGGTCTGATAATTATTTACTGAAATTGGCTTTTTTTGGATAAATGTGTCATCTGAGCAATAATAGCTTCTCAAAATCACTATTTATCGTGATACCTAACTCACTAGCGTCCAGTTTTACCTGGTACAAATATATTCCTCTTCCTAATTGGTTGCCAAAATCATCATGACCATCCCACATTATATCGCTAGTACGAAAGCCAGTAGACATAAAATCCTTTGTAATCGACTTAACTAGCTTCCCAGAAACGGTATAAATGTTAATTATAGTCGATAATGGGGTGTTAGGAAGGTTATGCTCAAACATAAACTTAGTAGATGTGGTAAAAGGATTAGGATAGTTAAGCACGTTTTTGATTTGTAATTCTCCATCTTCTAAAACATAAAATTCTAGAATAGCTTCACCAACATTATTCACAACATCAAATGCCTTCACTTTTAAGGTATGGAGTCCTGGGGCTATATCTTTTAAAGGGAATCTAACAACTCCTCTTCTAAAGTTATCTTGTTCTGATTTATAAAAGTCATTGAGTATAATGGTCTCTTGTGTATTATCATCTAAGATGGCCGTAATATCGTGTCCGATAGATGTACCTGAGAAATTGATGCCATTGTCATCAAATAATTTGATAAGTAATTCAGGGTTCGCAGTTGTTATTCCGCCATTCACAAATTCTTCATCATTCATGAATACCTCGAGTTGCGGTCCAGTATTATCTTCCGTAAGCCCTAAATCCGTACCACCAATGATGACCTCATCATAATAGCCTGAGGCTTCTGATCGATTTTCCTCAGTAGCATAGAAACTTAATTTACCAGCGCCGTATTGATAATTTATATCCTTAGGTATTACGAATTCAAAATCGAAGATTCCATTTGTTACCGATGCTGTGCCACTATATAGAATATTACGTTGAACATTATAGGACTTCTTTGGGCTGCTAGAATCATTAGAAAGTGTCTCTAGACTTATCTCCTTATCATAAAGCGTAGGGAATAAAGTTCCGTTATAGTTAGAAACTATATTGCCATTCTCATCAATTATTTCACCTGCAATTTGTACTTTTTGTAATGCTTTTAGCGTGTCAATTCTACTTGCATCAATTTCTAAGTCATTAATTTTAGTAGCCCTAATCTGATATCTTGGTAAGGCTAGTTGTAAAGATGGATCACCTATCAATAAAAATTTCCTAGCGTTCACATTAATTGTATCTGCTGAGTTTGTATTCTTTGCTCTTCTTAATATTTCTCCGATAGCAAGAGGCTCTGTATTGTTTTTACTAAAAATGGTATCAAACACCGATTTAGTAAGCCTAAAATTCTGTGAGGAGTAAACTGATCTAACTGTAGAAAATAGAGCAATTGCACCACCATCTTTATTCAAAATAGCTTCTTCGCCACCAGTAACTAGAGCTGGATCATCAAATCCAGTGAAAGAACAAGTAGCAGTAATGATAAGTGGTAGTTTGTCTTTGTTAGTCCATGAACCAATTTCTGTTGTTTTCAGTACGCGCTCTTGTGACCATCCTTTAGGCCCACCATGACCTAAGTAATTTAAGACTAACAGACCTTTAAAAATCTCACTATTAAGTTTGTCTTCCGCATCTGGATACCTAGCTCCCCCAGGCGTCGAGACTTGCTTAAATGCATCAAAGTAGATTTTCTCTAGGTTATAGTTTGGGTGTAGCGCTTTTACAGAGTTCGCAATATTGTCTGCTTGGTTGAGATGGATATTAGAATCTTCATCATCTGCTGTGAAAGCTATTCTATTTTTCCAGTCACCATTTGTTTCAGGATTGGTATCATACCTGATAATCTTGTCAACGATATTATTAGCCTCTTGTGACGTTTTTACTGGGATCCTTCCGACTGCAATATCTATCGCACCACGTAATGTTCCTCCTTCTCCATCCGAGAGTAACGCATAATAATCATCAGTTGGAAATGCTGTAAGAGGATTTAGCGATTCTTTAGTCTCGTAAGCAGGTATAAAACTTTGATTAGAAAATTGCTTGTATATCCATCTGTAGTCGTAAGATCCATCGCCTATCAATAAAAGATATTTGAAATCAGGATCCCTATCGTAGATCATTTTTGCAAAGTCTCTGATTGCAGTCGGGTCTTGTCTGCCTGAAGAAAACTCATTATAAATATGATCTACATCTATCATCTTAACATCAAGATTTGAGTAAGATGTTCTATGGGTCATAAGTTTTTGAGCAGCTTCCGCAAAATCGCTATGATAAATTATCAGTAGTTCTGCATTATCAATAGCATGGAGGTTTTGTGGATCTATTTTATTGATAAATGATGGTGAATTATCAATGGAACTAGGGTTGAAAACGATAAATTTTTGAAGCTCATTATTGGTAGTATATACAAAAGAACCTCTATCCAAATTGGCACTAAAACTTTGATTACCAACATTATGTATATCTGTAATATTCCATATGTT
>CALFUQ010000320.1 GCA_937929885.1 uncultured Saprospiraceae bacterium | reverse complement strand
TGCCTTCGTCTATTGCTTACTTCAGTGTCAGCAGGAAGCAACTGATTAAAGGTATCGTCTATATTTAGTTTGATCATTTCTGCTATAATAAGTCTATTGAGTCTAAATAGATTTTGGCTTATAAAGTTTAATATTGGAATGTATGATACAATTAATCAATCTGGCAACTAAATTAATGATTGCTTTCAACGCTTTGTTATCTAGAATGGAAAATTCGTCTCAAACTTTAACTAAATTTATTTAGCTGTCATTTTAAAACAAGGACATTATGAAAAATCTGCTAATTCTAATTGCTACTTTCTGTTTTAATATTCCTCCTTTAGCACAAGATGAATTACCGATTAGAGGGCTTGCAATAAAGGTCCCAAATAAAGAAAATGTTGATAGGTTCGTAAAATTTATTGATGAAGAATTATCGACAAGAAAGATCAACACATTAATTCTTCGTGTGGACTATGATTTCCAATATCAGTCGCATCCAGAACTTGCTCGCGAAGATGGCCTTTCACAAGGTGAAGTAAATAAATTAGTAGCAGCTTGTCAAAAGCATAAAATTGATCTAATCCCACAAATCAACTTACTTGGTCATCAGTCATGGCATTCCAGGTTAGAAATGCTATTGCAAGTCTACCCTCAGTTCGATGAAACTCCAAACATCAAACTACCAGAAAAGTATGAATGGCCAAATGAAGATGGGCTTTACTGTAAGAGTTACTGTCCGCTGCATCCTGAAGTACATGATATCGTATTTGATCTGGTAGATGAAATTATGGAAGCATTTCAAGCTACTGGTTTTCATGCGGGCATGGATGAGGTCTTTTACATCGGCCATGATGATTGCCCACGTTGCAGTGGTAGAGACAAGGCTGAGCTTTTTGCTGGTGAGCTTACCAAGATCAGAAACCATCTTGCAAAAACTAATAAAAAACTTTGGATCTGGGGTGATCGATTACTAGATGGGAAAACTACGGGATTAGGTATGTGGGAAGGAAGTATGAATAACACGCACAAAGCTATCGATATGATTCCTAAAGATATCATGATTTGCGACTGGCATTATGAGCGAGTAGAACCGACTGCAGCCTACTTTGCTATGAAAGGTTTTGATGTGGCTACTTCATCATGGAGAAAAGGTGCGGTTGCTAAAGAACAATTGATTTTTTTGGAAAATCTCAGGAAAAATTCAAGTGAAGAAACTGCCCAGCACGTCAAAGGTATGGTACACACCTGTTGGAGTTCTGCTAGTTCCTTTCTTGATAGATTTTATGCTCCGCTGGATACATCTAAAGTTGATGATGCGGTTTGCTTTAGGATGTTATTTGGAGAGTAACTTATAAACCCTTAAGGGAATATTGGCTTTGACTAACATTGAGTTTGACTAGCTCTTTTCCCTCAGCCGCTGTCCTCCATAAACAGACAAGGCTACTCCTCCGAGGACTAATGTTGAAGCAATAATAAAAGTCATAGTCAAACTTTCGCCTAAGAGTAATAGCCCTCCAACCATCGCAATGATAGGAACGGTAAGTTGGGATACCGCAGCAGTAGAGGTATTTAAAAGTGGTAAGAGCTTATACCAAAGGGCATATCCAAGCGCTGAGGTAATTCCGCCTGATAGCATAGCAAGCATAAACCCTTTCACAGTAACATGAATCTCACTAAATAAAAACAAAGTCAAAATTGCAATCGGAAGAGTATATAAAAAATTTCGCATCGTAGAACTTAAAGGATCATTTACTAGTTGACCACGTAAGGAATATAGCCCCCAACCAACTCCTGCCAAAATCATTAATCCAGCACCTTGAGTATCGATGCTAAATTCACCTGGCAACAACAAATAAACTAATCCGCCAAAAGCAATTATTGCGCCTAACCACTGCAAGAGAATTGGTTTTTGTCCTTTTAAAATCGCCCCCGCGAACATAGTGATCTGTACTCCTCCAAAAAGGATCAATGCGCCAATGCCAGCATCGAGCGATAGATAAGCGAATGAGAATCCTAACATGTAGGCTGCAAGTCCTAAAACCGCTTTTACATCGGCTTTCAACTTCACTTTATTAAGTTTCCTTTGAAAAATTAACAAACAAGCTAGCACGATTACACCACTTGCTATTCGGATACAAGCAAAACTTGCTGGATCTATAGATTCGGTCGCTAATGCCTTACGATTAAGAATAGAGTTCGCTGCGAAAGCAATCATTGTAAATGAAACACCAAGGAATAGTTTCATCAATTAGTTTTCAACAAAGTTAGCTCTTATGTGCTTGACAACTATTTCGGCTATGACTTTACTACCCTCTTCTGTGAAGTGGACATCCTTTGGTTTCTGAATCATATCTATTTGTGGAGCTACAAAACTTTCTAAATCGTTTATAGATATATTATTTTCTGACATTAATTTAAGTGCTGTCTTATTATAAGACTTATACAAACCAGGATCCCTTAATGGCTTAAGACCACTGTCGGGGTAAGGAGTCGTTGTAGCAAAAATCAATTTAGAATTAGTCTCTTTTAACTTGGCAATAATGAATCTTAGATTCTCTTTATATTTATCAAGAGGTGCTTGGAGCGGGTCATTTGGGTCATTACTATTTATTCCTTTACCTGCTTTTACATGTTTTAAATCATGTAAACCAAAATTAAAATGAATCACATCCCATTTTGTATCACCTAGCCACCTTTCTATATTTGCTACTCCTTTAGTAGTACCTGCACAGTTTTCTGGTTTTCCATTAGGAAGGTAAGGCCGTGTTACCTCTGCTATTCCATCCAGGCTTTCAATTACAAATGGTGTATAACCTATCGAAATAGAATCTCCCAAAATTAATACTTTGGGTAACTTTCGTTTTATTCGTGACGTTTTACAGTTAAGTGTTATAATAGAAATTCCTATCCCAACTCCCAAGTGAAAACTAGAACTTATAAAGTTTCTTCTTTTCATTCTGATGAATAGGTTTTTAATTATTTACTCTTTAATATTCTTTAAAAATTTAGGAAAGTCCGAAATCCTCTCACAACAGATTTGCTCCATGACCTGCTGCAATTGCGTTTTCATAATAGAAATGATATGATCTCCACCTTGATCCCCTAATGCTGCAACACTATACATAAATGCTCGACCCATAAAAGTAAATGCAGCACCCGATGCAATTGTCCTTGCAATATCTGGCCCAGAACGAATCCCACTATCCATCATAACAGTTAATTGATCTCCAAATTTTTTAGCAATCCTGGTAAGTGGCTTTATAGTGGATTCTCCTGCATCTAACTGGCGACCTCCATGATTTGAGACGATTACACCGTCGACACCTAAGCTAATGGCCTTCTCTACATCCATCTCGTTTGCCACACCTTTTAAAACTAACTTGCCTTTCCACATATCCCTTATAGGCTTTATCTTTTCTTCATTCAACCTACCAGTAAAAGTTTTATCCATATACTTT
>CALFUQ010000319.1 GCA_937929885.1 uncultured Saprospiraceae bacterium | reverse complement strand
GATTACGAAACCCGACTCCCTACATACTTAATCTGACCATTATGATTTGACTCATGTTCAACTACATGAAACCATTTACAATAATTATTAGTAGGTCCCCACACAAAATTCTCATCGGTATAAAATAACCAATCATCATCTCTATTTTTTAATTCAGCTAATGTTGCTTCTCTAACAGAATTAAGTTTTTCTAGATAGTAATCTAATGAGTTTCCTTTGATGATTTGTCTTCCTCGTTCGCCCAGATTCATCGGTGTATCCCATTCTGCTTTCGTCTTGGTGTCCCAACTACCCCAGCTCATGTTTTCAAAAGTATTGAGGGCATAGTACTTCTCAGTTGCTGCTAAGTGCAAAAGCATAGCACCGACGGTGTTAGAATCTTCATCGTGCAGATAATCAAGATCCTTCATGCTCATGCCGCTTACCTGTCTTATTACAACGCCTCTCATCCAGTTCATCATAGAGACTAGATTTGAGACACCAGGAGTGTAGCCAGCTCTCGGTCCAAAAACATTTTCATTTACAGTTTGATTTGTTGCTCTAGCAGTAGATCCCTTTGAAGGGACAAACATAAGGCTTGCAGCCCCAAGGCCGCAAACTTTAGTTTTGTCAAGGAAGTTTCTCCTTGATAAGTTAGATTGTTTCATGATTAGAGTTAAGGTTTTTAATAGTTGATCGTCTTCTTTACAAAGAAGAGACTTTAACTTTAACTCTGTTTAAGGAATATATATATGTAAGGACGAGGGCTTATGTTTTTCTTAACATAACTTTATTAAACTACTCATGCACTTCTATTCTTAAATTATCAATCGAGATCTTAGCAAAACTTGATGAAAAAATACTGAATGAAATTGTAGCTTTTTCAGTTTTCTGAGGAATACAATAATTTACAACTTGAAAATCTCTATAAGTTGTCTCACCAAAAAATCCTTGATCCACACGATGGCGATTGATATAAAATCGTTCTAATTCACCATTAATATTCCTCTCTGTTAGACTTAATCCGACTTCTAAATGAGATTCTTCAGTCGCAGCTGCTCTAAAGTCCGCATATGCTAATAAGTTAGAACACTCAGATAGGTTATCAATTTCAAATCTTTTAATCAATTGCAACCACGCGTCGTCAGATTCTACAGAAGAGATAGTAAGACTTGATGAGGATCCATTATTAACTTTTGATATGTCTACTCTTGGATAAGTTTCCCAATCTTCTATAAGGATTCCATTATAATACAATTCCCAACCGTCTAATCCATTTGAAAAATCTTCTTCCACTTCGATTTTTTTAAATTCTTTATCAGCATAAGGAAATGCAATAGCTGGATTAAAAAGTTCATCTAAATAATAGTCTCGCAATATAGTTTCTTCGCCATATGACTTTATCAAAGGACAGCCTGTGCACATCATTGATTTATATCTATAGCCATCTGGCAAAGTAAGATCTGTATGTGCTCGACTTAATACTGCATGGCCCAATTCATGAAAAACTAAAAACTCTTTCTCTTTATCATTTAATCCTTCCCAGCAAGACTGTTCAATTTCAATCTGAGGAAATTCCTTATCTGAAAACTGTGGTGCAACTCCTACTCCACATGCATCAGACTCTATTACTGTTATCTTATCGACAAGGTTAGCAACTAGTTCACTTGTTAAATCTGATACTTCTCTCTTTTCACCTTCTTCTATAAAACTTTGTATGTATGGTAACAATTCAGCATCAATTACACGATTAACTTCATCTTTGCCGCACGATGAAAACAATATAAAAGTCGCAACTAAAAAAAGAATTCTATTACTAATTAGCATAAGACTCGTTTTGCAATGTGTAAATTAAACGTTCACATGTGCACGTATGTGGCTGCAGAACCTACTAAATTTTTGGTTTAAGCTATACAAGCTTTAACACCTCAGAGCTCTTAGCCCTAACCAACATGCACAAATCCTCATCCTCAATCAGCGATTGCCCATAACTAGGAATCATCTCCTTAATCTTAGATTGCCACTCATCAGAAGCTAATTGCTGAGGGAAACATTGAGCAATCACATCTAGCATAATCTGCACAGAAGTAGAGGCACCTGGTGATGCACCTAGTAAAGCTGCTAGTGAGTCATCTTCATCAGATACGATCTCAGTACCAAATTTTAAGACACCCCCCTCCTCTTCATCTTTCTTGATAATCTGTACTCGCTGCCCAGCAGTAATCAATTCCCAATCTTCAAACTTTGCATGAGGATAAAACTTCTTAAGGAATGTAAATCTATCTTCTTGTGACTGTACCACTTGTTCTATGAGGTACTTCGTGAGGTCGATATTATGAATCCCTGCTGAAAGCATTGGCCAAACATTATGCATCTCTATAGACAGCGGCAGGTCCATGAAAGAACCATTTTTAAGAAACTTGGTAGAGAAGCCTGCATACGGACCGAATAGCAGTGATCGTACTCCATTAAGCATACGAGTATCTAGATGAGGTACTGACATCGGAGGAGATCCTTCTGCAGCTTTACCGTAGACTTTGGCATCATGCATATTTATAACGTCAGGATTTTTACAAATCAAAAATTGTCCGCTTACAGGAAAACCTCCATAGCCTTTGCCTTCAGGAATATCAGCTTTCTCTAACAGTTTTAATGCACCTCCACCTGCTCCAATAAACACAAACTTTGCCTCTATGTTATGTTGTTTATCATGATGAAGATCTTGCACTTTAACACTCCATGTATCATTATCATTTTTATTGAGATCTTCTACTTCATGTCCAAGTCTTATTTCTAGATTTTCTTGCTCCCACAGATAGTTCACCATTCCTCTGGTAATTGCTCCGAAGTTTACATCCGTTCCAATCTCCATTCTTGTAACGGCGAATTTCTCATCATTAGATCTACCATTCATCATCAACGGAATCCAATCTGCAATCTGCTGAGGATTATCAGAGTATTGCATGTCTTTAAAGATACCGTATTGGGTTAATGCTTCATATCGCTTTTGTAAGAAGCTAATATTCTCTTGTCCCCACACGAAACTCATATGGTCGATGTCATTGATAAATGCATCTGACGGATTCACCATTTTGTTTGACTTTAGATAAGCCCACAGTTGTTTAGAGATTTCGAATGATTCACTGATCTTAAGTGCTTTAGTAATATCTATAGAACCATCTTCTCGCTCTGGAGTATAGTTAAGTTCGCAGAACGCAGAATGGCCTGTGCCTGCGTTATTCCAAGCATCGGAGCTTTCTGCGCCTACCTTGTCAAGACGTTCATAAATTGCTATGCTCGCATCGGGCATGAGTTCATGTAGTAAGATGCCTAGTGTTGCACTCATAATCCCTGCACCGATTAATACAATATCCTTCTTTTTGTCCATAGGTCTAAATTATCTCAAGTTAGCGTAATTAACTAAATATCAATCAATTACACTTAACACTATAATTATATTCAACTAAAATAAAAACTTATCTTAACAGAAGTGTAACCTTTTGAAAATCCTTAGGTATTTATTCATGTAATTGTTGTAGAAAACCCTAATGCAAAAAGACGAACAAGTAATGATGGATGTTGCCAGTGGTGATATAGGTAAGCTATCTATTCTGTTCGAAAAATATCATGTGAGGCTTTACAATTTCTTTTATAAAATGAATTATAACCAACCACTTAGCGAGGATTTGACGCAGAATGTTTTTGAAAGGATTATAAAGTATAAGAGCAGTTTTGATGGCTCTAATGCATTTATCCCTTGGATGTTTAGAATTGCTAGAAATGTAAATGCTGATCATTTTAAAAGTGTAAAGATCAAAATCTCAGATAACGTAGAAGTACAACAATTAGATAAAGTAGAAGAATCTTATGATAATTTAAGTGATCAAAAATATCTTTTAAAATGTGCTATGTCCAAGTTGTCAGATGATTACAGAGAGGTACTATTGATGACAAGATTTCAAGGATTAAAATACTCAGAAGTAGCTGATGTACTACAGTGCACAGAAAGTAATGTAAAGATTAGAGTATATCGGGCGATCAAAGCATTGAGAAAAGAATATTCAAAATTAGAAACAGCAAACTGATGGAAAATTATAGCGAAAGATTAATTGACTATATCGATCAGACCTTAAGTTCTGAAGAGTTAATAGCTATAGAGGTAGAGCTTGATCGTAATCCTGAGTTAGCTAGTGAACTACAAGGACTTAAGCTGATGATGGGAATAATTAGTGAGGATATAGTCGCACTACCTTCTGATAATTTACAAAGCAAGTTTGATAAATTTTTAACGTCAGAAATAGAAGAGCAAAAAGCAAAGGAAAAAATTAGAAATCAAGACACCTCTTCTACTCCTGCTAAAACCTTCAATCTATCATCGCTATATAAATATGCTGTGGCTGCTGCGGTACTTTTGTTGGTAGGTGTACTTGTCGGTAGATTGTACACTCAGGATAAGCAGATGGATAAGTTGTCAGAAGACTTATATGCTATGTTAGAAGAGAAGTCAACAAGTCAAAGAATTAAAGCGGTGAATATGAGTCATGACTTGGAAGAGCCCAATCATGGCATCTTAGACGCACTGATCAAAACTATGAACACGGATAAGAGTAGTAATGTTAGGTTGGCTGCGGTGACTGCACTAGAGAAATTTACAACTTACGATAAAGTAAAGAATGCATTTATAAATTCCCTCGGGATGCAGGAAGATCCTACAGTGACTATAGCACTAATAAATATTCTTGCAAGTATTAAAGAACAAAATGCAATAGAACCATTAGAGCAATTACTCAATGACGAAAAGCATATGCAGTTCGTTAAGGACGAAGCTCAGGTGGGTATTTTCAAACTAACTTCGATTTAAATTTTTAATTATGAATAATATATTTTATACAATAGTAATAAGCTTTTTAGCCTGCACTGTTACAAGTGGCCAAAATCAATTCACTGTAAACAAAAGTGTTGGTACACTTAGTGTTATGGGAATTGATGAGTTAGAAATACAAGGTTATGATGGTAAGGAAATTATTTTCATGAGTAATAGTGATCAGGATGATGAGCAATCAGAACGGAGTAAAGGGCTGAAGCTGATAAACTCCTTAGGACTTAATGATAACTCAGGAATAGGACTCTCCATAGAGGAAGCGAATAATGAAATAATAGTGAAGCAAATATCTAATGGTGCTAGTTGTGATGATGGATATACGATAAAGGTCCCTAATAGCATGAGTCTTTATGTAGAGCACTCTACCACTTACGGTGACGACGTGATGATTAAAGACATGAATGGCGAAATAGAAATCTCAGTAAACTACAATGATGTATACCTAGATAATGTAACAGGACCTTTAGCAATTAAAACTGTCTATGGTGATTTAGACACTCAATTTGGAATTGTGAGCCAAAGGAATGCAATCTCGCTAGTATCTGTCTATGGACATGTAGATGTGAGCATGCCAGCTAATACAAAAGCTGATTTGCAAGTCAGTACTAATTACGGAGCACTATACTCAGATATGGATATCAAGGTAACCACAAAAGGAAGCGATGGGAAAATGAAATCCATCAGTACTAAAAAAGTAAATGGAACGATAAATGGTGGCGGAGTAGAAATAAATTTAAGTTCTATGTATGATGATGTGTATTTAAGATCTAATTGAGCAACCTTTCTAATTTTATAAAGTCTTTTAATAAACAACCTTAATCCTACTAAAATGAAACAACTAATAGCAATGCTATGCTGCTACCTTATTGCCCATACTGTAGATGCGCAGACAAAAATCAACAAAACTATTGCTGCAGAAGAGATATCGACGGCTGAACTAAATTTTGAGTATGCAGATGTCACTATCAAGACCTGGGACAAAAACGAAATTCAGATCACTGGTACTGTAAACATTAACTCAGGACAAGATGATGATGCTTTTGATATGGATATCAAAGATAGAAATGGCAAGCTATCTATTTCAACAAGCGTAGATACTGAATCTCTGAATTTTAATATTAAGAGTCGAAAAAAGACGAAAACCATTACGATAAATGAAGATGATACTGTCTACTACGGTAGCTATTCTAATAGCAACAAGATTGAAAATACATTAGTAATCATGTTGCCAAAGGATATAGTACTTAAATCAAGTTCTATCTATGGAGGCACTATAATCGAAGGATTTACAAAGAGCATTAAAATAGATAATACCTATGGACCTGTCGATGCAATATCAAAAGATATCAGTGATGTGAACTTAATAAATATCAGATCTATATATGCTCCAGTAGACATCAGTTTGCCTTCTACTGCAAAAGCTGATCTAGAACTAAATACTGAATATGGTAGTATTTATTCTGATATGGATATGGAGATAAATGTAACTCGAGATATATCAAAGAAACTATTTGGCGAAAGAATCCAATCAACTCTAAATGGAGGTGGCATCAGAATCAAATTAGAATCTAACTACAGTAAAATCTACATAAGAGAGTCCTGATTTATTACTAGAGCCAAAACATTATAAAACCTTAACCCTTTTCAAATGAATAACTATTTACTAACCTTGGCTTTGCTATGTATTTTCAATTTTGGAAATGCACAAAAGAGTCTCGAGCTTATAAGGTCATCAGAGCCAATTACTATCGATGGTGTGTTTGATGAACCGATCTGGGACAAAGCACCTATTGCAGATGGATTTAAACAGTATCGTCCTTCTCCAGGCCCTAGTCAACATGATACACAAGTAAAACTTATTTACGATGATGAAGCGCTATATGTAGCAGCTTATATGGCAGATGTATCTAGAGATAGTATTATGACTCAGTTAACTGAGAGAGATAATATTGGTAACACTGATTTCTTTGGATTCTACATAGACACTTATCAAAATGGTAATGAAGCAACTGAGTTTATTATAGCGGCAACAGGTGTTCAATTTGACGCCAAAATTGATCCTAACAATGAAGACTCTAACTGGGATGCAATCTGGTTTAGTGAGGTGAAATTGACTGATGAAGGTTGGTATGCTGAGATTAAAATACCTTATGCTGCCATAAGATTTCCTAAGAAAGAAATGCAATCATGGAATATAAATTTCTTTAGACGTAGATCAGTGGCTGGTACTCAAGATGGCTGGGTATTCGTAGATTTTGAAAGAGATAACCCGTTCTTAACTCAAGTGGGTGTGATGACTGGTTTGAAAAATATCAAACCGCCGTTGCGACTTTCGATTTCTCCTTATGCTTCTACTTATGTACAAAGTTCTCATGATAAAAACAGGAGTCCGATTAACAGTACTGGATATTCCTACAATGGAGGGCTCGATCTTAAGTATGGTATCAATGATGCTTTTACTTTGGACATGACTTTAATTCCTGATTTTGGGCAGGTACAATCTGATGATCAGGTACTTAACTTGTCTCCATTCGAAGTGAGATTTGATGAGCAGAGACAGTTCTTTACAGAAGGAACAGAATTGTTTAATAAGGCAAATCTGTTTTACTCTAGGCGTGTAGGTGGATCGCCTATAGGAATGTATGATGCCTATGGTGCATTAGCAGAAAATGAGGAGGTAACCAATAATCCACAAGCTCCTCAGCTTTATAATGCTACAAAGATTTCTGGTAGAAATGCCAAGGGCTTAGGGGTAGGAATATTTAACGCAGTTAGTGCAGAAACTAATGCAACCATCACAGATATGGAAACAGGTGCTGAGCGACAAATTCAGACGGCTCCGCTTACAAACTATAGCGTATTAGTAGTAGATCAGAATCTTAGGAATAATTCTTCGGTTTCATTGACAAATACAAATGTGTGGCGAGATGGTGATAACTTTTATGATGCCAATGTAAGTGCGGTCACTTTTAACCTGAAAAATAAACCGCAGAGCTGGGGTATTTCTGGAGACGCAAAAGTATCTCAAATAATTAATCCACTAGAAGATAATGTCAATGGTCACAGCTTCTCAGTAGCGCTGTCAAGACTTAGCGGTAAGATCCAATATGGAGTTGAATATGAGGAGCTTAGTAATAACTATAATATTAATGACTTAGGATTTCTAAGAGCTAATAACTCTAAAGAGGTATCTACCTGGGCAAACTACAATGACGTAGATGGCTTCGGACCTTTCTTGCAATTCCAATCATGGTTTAATGGTTGGTATGAGCGACTATATGAACCCAATAAACATGTTGGTCTTGGGTTTAACACAGGCTGGTGGGCACAATCTAAAAACCAATGGTACTTTAACATGTGGGCTAACTTTTCTCCAGAACGTAATGATTATTTTGAACCTAGAGTACAAGGAAGAAATTACAAAAGACCAGGAAGGGGTAACACAGGATTCTTTGTAGGTACTGATAATAGGAAGGCATGGAGAATGGAGCTTATAGCAGAGGTAACTAAATTTGATCAAGATGGAAGGTATGGTACCCTGTTACGATTAGGTCCTAGATATAGGTTTAGTGATAAATTCACTGTAGGTGGATCTACATCAATAGAGCGTGATTTTAATAACGAAGGGTTTGTAGATTTTGAGAATGAAAATGATATAATTTTTGGTAGGAGGGATGTAAATACGATATCTAATAGAATCTCTAGTACTTATACTTTTAATAAGAAAATGAGTTTAGATTTTAGACTCAGACACTACTGGTCTAAGGTGCATTACAAGAGTTTTCATACACTCCAGCAAGATGGTTATTTAGCTGATTCTAGCTACGCACAGTTCAATGATAACAGCTTCAATACTTTTAATATTGACATGGTATATAGGTGGAGGTTTGCTCCTGGTAGTGATGTGTTTGTAGTGTGGAAGAATAATATTGTCGGATCAGATAATGACTCGTCATTGGATTATCAAGATTTATCTTATGGTGATAGCTTAGGACAACTAAGCGAGAACCTCCAAAACAATAGTTTTTCATTAAGGGTGGTCTATTACCTAGATTATGCGCAATTGAATAGGGTTTTCTAGTGTGTGATCTGTAACAGATTGTAATACCTTAATTGATTTAGATTAGAGGGCGAGTAGTCGCCCTCTTTTATTGCCCTCATTTGTTTACCAATACGAAGCTACTGGTGGTAGTGAAAAGAAGAAATTTTTGATCTTATAAAGACTCTTCTGCTTAAAATCCATAGATCTCAAGCTCTCCAATATTACACACTTGTATGTAAGGTGCGCCATTAAGCGCAGGTGATGGAATGTCAGGATTAGATGGTTTGTAGTCTTTTGACCCTGAAAGTATTAAACTTCCATTTTCATTAAATACCTGGATCTTTATAAGATCTCCTTCTTCTATA
This sequence comes from uncultured Saprospiraceae bacterium, assembly GCA_937929885.1. Classification (GTDB taxonomy): domain Bacteria; phylum Bacteroidota; class Bacteroidia; order Chitinophagales; family Saprospiraceae; genus CALFUQ01. The sequence goes on along the minus strand of CALFUQ010000319.1, from coordinate 3,957 downwards.
TCTTCTATGTAAGGTTTTTCTGAATCAGCAGGGATAATAAATTCTTGTGTATTGTCTTTAGCTGTTAATTGGAAAATCAATGTTTCGCCAGGTGAGCATATTTCATTCCAATGCCCAGTCCAGTTACTTATTCCTATTACTTCCCTTATCTCACCAGTACCATCTGTACGGCTTTGGCCCTTGGCACATGCTAGGTAGATAGCGCAAATAATAAGTGCTGTTATGATATGTAATAATTTCATTTCGAATTTATAATTCTATTCTACAGATTTAAATTCATGTGTATCTAATAAGCCACTACAGTTGAACTAACCTGTAAACGAAATTAGTACAATATCTGCTGTATCAGTTCTAAGAACTAAAACTATAATAACCATCCTCTATAGGAAGTGGTCGATTGATAATTTTGATAACTGTGCTTGCAGTATCTAGTTTAGTATACACTTCCTTCAGCTCAACTTTCAAAGTGTCAAAGATCAAACTCATATCTCCTTTGATATAAGTACTCATAACAGTCGTGTAGACTTTTAACTCAGGGTATGTTCTTAGTTTCTTGATGAATCTTAGTATCACTTCTTCAAAGTCATCTTTAAGTGGATATAAGCTTAACTCTACCGTGATGATCATTGCCTAAATTTTAGTGATCCATTTAAGGTAAGCTTGCAGGAATGGAGTGAGTTCTCCATTTAGTACCCCATCAGTATTCCCAGTTTGATGTCCAGTCCTATGATCTTTTACTCTTCGATCATCTAACACATAAGATCTTATCTGACTGCCCCACTCGTTTTTCATCTTAGTAGATTCTACTTCATTTTTTTCGGCTGCTTGGCGTTCTAGCTCTCTGTCATATAATCTAGATTTTAGCATGGTTATAGCTTTCTCTCTATTCATATGCTGAGATCGCTCTTCTTGGCACTCTACTACTATACCAGATGGTAGGTGTCTTACCCTAACTGCTGATTCCGTTTTATTGACGTGCTGCCCTCCTGCTCCACTAGCTCTAAAAGTATCCCAATCAAGATCAGCGGGATTAACATCAATCTCTATCCTATCATCGACAAGGGGATGTACAAACACAGAAGCAAAAGAAGTCATCCGTTTCCCTTGAGAATTAAATGGACTTACTCGCACTAACCTATGCACACCATTTTCGCCCTTAAGCATTCCATATGCAAAGTCTCCTTCTATTTGCAACTCTACTGATTTCACACCAGCAACATCACCATTGGTTCTGTTTAATTCCTTGATCTTGTATTTTTCTTTCTCAGCATGCATGAGATACATACGATAAAGCATTTCTGCCCAGTCACAAGCTTCAGTACCCCCAGCTCCAGCATTGATTTGTAATAAGCAAGAGAGCTCGTCCTCTGGTTTATTAAGTGTCGCTTTAAACTCTATCTCTTCGAATATAAATTTGACTTCTTCGTAAAGTTTATTGACTTCCTCTTCGGTTGTTTCTCCTTCTTTTCTAAACTCTTCTGTAATCTCTAGTTCTTCGACTTTGGATTGTACGTCGTTGTATTCTTCTACACGCTTCTTATTGAGTTTAAGATCGCGCATAACAGATTCAGCAGTCTTAGTGTTGCTCCAAAAATTTGGATCTAAACTCTGCTGCTCTTTATCTTCAATAATAAGTAACCGCTTCTCGATGTCAAAGATACCTCCTCAGGTCTGACAAGCGGGTCTGTAACTCTTTGAATTGGTCGACCGTCATTCGTCCTTCTTTTTATAAGGAATGGATTAAAACAGAATTATTAATTAAATACTTTCTCTACTTCTACATAAAACATAAGATCTGCACCACCTGGAATCGAAGGTGGGCTCCCTGCTGCACCATAGGCTAAATCAGAAGGAATAAATATAGATGCCTTAGCACCTTCTTTAAGGAGAGGAATTACTCTATCCCACCCTTTGATTACTTCTCCTCTTCCTGGTGTAAATGTGAATGAAGTACCTCGCTTAAATGAATTGTCAAACATGTTGCCATCCATTGTCATTCCGTAATACTGCATAGACACATATTTACCTTCCTTAGCTGGCTCTCCTTCTCCTAGTTCATGGATCACATATTTAAGACCTTCATCTAGTTCTAAGATATCAGATACTTTACCAGACTTATATGCTTGTAAGGAGCTAGCCGTAAATGCAGCAATATCTTTTTCTTTTGCTTTTAGTGCCATTGCTTTCTCTTGCTGTGCTTTCTGTAACTCCATTTGCTTAGCCTGATGGTCTTCTTCTGATAGTACTTCATCTACTACAACAGTATATTCGAATACTTCGGTAGGCTCATACCCTGGTGGCAATCCTTGGAGCGAGTCAGCTGGGATATAGATAGATGCACTATCACCAGCACTACATCTGGCTAGTAACTCCATGAGCTGATTTCCTTTATATGCAGCATCTCCCTTAGCTGGTAACTTTATAGAAGGTGTCGTAGGTCCATTCCTGTAACTCTGTATGACCTTGCCTGCAGAATCTTTAATGTCTAGTAGAAAATAAACATATTGCTCAGGCGCTGCTACAGTCCCACTTACATCATTATGAATTTTAAAATCATATCCACTATCTGTTTTGTTACTCATCTCTCCGCCACAACTCCAGATAGCTAGTGAGCCCAAAAAACAAATTAGAATCAACTTCAAATTTTTCATTTTTTAAATTTCTAGTTTTGAAAAATAGTTTGGTACCTGTTCTTTAAAAGTATTTATAACCTTGTTAAGTCCTCCATAGGCTGCGCCTCCAGAAGCATTTTTATGTCCTCCTCCTCTGAAGTGATCTCTTGCTAACTCTTGTACCGATACATCTCCTTTAGATCTAAAAGATATTTTGATGATACTTGGTTGCTGCCTAAAAAATACCGCTACCTGAACATCTTTGATCATCAGTAAGTAATTAACAATCCCTTCTGTATCTCCACGTGATATTTGATACTCTTCAAAATCATACTTATTTAGTACAACAATTCCTACGCCATACTCTTTCATGATTTCCATTCGGTTATTGATAGCATGACCGAGGAGCCTTAATTGCTTTTCAGTAAGCGAATTAAATATGAAATTCTGCAATTTGTAATCATCAACTCCCAGTACTTTTAGCTCAGATGCAATTCTATATACGTCTGGCGTGGTAGCATATTTAAATGATCCTGTATCTGTTATTATACCAGTAAGTATACATTCCCCCATCTCTACATCTATCTTGTCTTTACCATCTAGCATCTCTATGAACTTGTAGACTAACTCACAAGTACTACTAGCTGTAGTGTCTGACAAATAATAATCAGCAAACGGCTCAGGATCTAGATGATGATCAATCATTATCTTCTTGCCTTTAGCAAACTGTATAGTCGGCCCAAGGGTATCTATCCTATCAAGAGCATTAAAATCAAGACAAAATATAATATCTGATTTCTCTAATTTCTCAATCGCTAGCTCTCTATTAAGATCATAAACTGAGATCTCATTTACTCCAGCTAAATATGAAAATACAGATGGGTGCTCACTAGGCATTATTACATTCGAAGTATGACCAAACTTCTCAAGATATTTTGCCAGAGCTAGACAAGAGCCTATAGCATCTCCATCAGGGTTACGATGAGCAATGAGGCTGATTAATTTAGGTTTTGAGAGTAATTCCTTTATGTCTTTTATTCCTTCCATTAAAGAGGTGCGAATTTGCTACTTTTTTAGGTGTAAACCAATTCATGTGATTTAATAATAAAGGTTAAAAGTGAGTTGTTAGGGCTTGGCTTTCAAGATGAAGCTCTTTTGGAGATTCATAGCTAAAGCTATGAGTTGCGAAAAAGCTGAAATATTGGAAGTCAATGACTTGTAAATCAATTAACAATTTATTAGTTAAAACACTTCATAAAAAATAAGATTGTCAAACCTAGTCTCAACTTATATTATACTTTTGTGGCGATTTAAAAATAATGTGAATTTAAACTAACAAAATGGC
>CALFUQ010000318.1 GCA_937929885.1 uncultured Saprospiraceae bacterium | reverse complement strand
ATGGGTTAACCGCTTAACCTCAGCTCTCTCCAAACTTGAGAGGGAGTAACAGAAAAAGTATAAAATATTTTAAAGACTAGTTAATAAATCCCGATAGGGATGACACATCAATAGGCAGGTATGTAAGTGCCTGCATAAAAGAAGAATCACCAAGTGCGTTTGGTCGCGTTTTTGAGAATAATCGTGACAAAAAGCAAGTCTAGCAAGACGCTTCATATACAGATCACTAATGTCAAAGTTCAAAACAAAAAAAAGAAGACCCCAATCAGGACCTCCCTCCAAAACAATTTCCAAACATTATTATTTCACCAAGGAAACTTCACTAAGGCTTACTTAGTAATTACAAGTTATGTTCGATTCAAAAATATTCCGTTTATTCTAATCGTATTACTTATCTAGATGACCATTGAATAATGCAAAGCACCTAAAAGTCAATAAAATTTTAACACTTGATGTTTATATAATTGAAGAAACTACTAACAAGATATTACAAGCATGTGTTTTACTAAGACGAAATAATCAAGTTAGGACAAGCAACTAAAATCCAAAGGCTTTTGTTTAATGATAAAATAATGAAAATGAGTAACACGCTCCCTCCAGGACAATTCGAGTTAGATATTTTTCCGCGCTTTGGACTCTCACAATATGCTAATAGATTCCCTACTGACATCGAGGATTTTAAGGTAACTCTTGGAGGGGATGAAATTGAGGATGTCGATTTGTCAAAAGCGATAGCTGAGTTTCCTAGAGTGGAACAAAAGTCAGACTTTCACTGTGTCACAACTTGGAGTAAATCAGGACAAGTATGGAATGGGATAAAATTCAATGATTTTTTTGATGCAATTGTTAAGCCTAGATTTAATGATCCTTGCAAATTAATGTTTGTAGTTTTACATGCACAAGATGGTTATAAGACTGGGATGTTTCTAGAAGATCTTTTGAAAGATAATGTTATGCTAGCTGACCATCTCAATGGTGAACCACTGACCATCGAACATGGTGCACCAATAAGACTAATTGTACCAGAACATTACGGGTACAAAAACCTTAAACATCTTAAACGAATAGAGTTTTATAGTGAAAAGAAAAAGGTAAAACAAGGCTTCCTCAGTTTTATGGATCACCCAAGAGCTAGGGTTGCAAAAGAGGAGAGGGCAGTAGGTGGACCTGGCTGGTTTTTTAGATATCTCTATCGGCCATTGATTAAAGGTACAGTCAAAGAGTTTGAGAAGGCAATGCAGAAGTATAGATCTGCCTAACTTTAGTTGATTAAATTATCGTAGCGTTTCCGTGATACAGAAAAAAAGGCACAGAGATAAAATCGCTGTGCCTAAATATTTTCATATTCAAAACTTTAATCAAGCATCCTCTCCTTTCTCTTCAATCTTAAGTGGCATCTTCTTGCCGTTATTTAATGATTCTTCTTTCTTGTTTCCTAGGTACTGCGGTAAATCCATACCAGCCATATTGAATAGATCATTCATAGGAGGTACAGACTTGTAAAGGCCAGATATAAACTTTGAAGTAGAGTTACCTTCTCCCTTACTGTTTCCACCTTCCCATACTGTTACCTTATCAATCTTGATTCCTTTGATAGCTTCTACTTGAGTCTTCACTAACTCTGGTAACTTATCTGCAATCATCATCAGTACTGCTTCTCTCGTCTCACCACCAGTTGCCTGTACAATCTTATCAAACCCTTGAGCTTGCTTTTCGAGTATTTCGAAAAGTCCTTGAGCTTCTGCTCTTTTCATTTCGAGGATGGCATCAGCTTCACCTTTAGCTTTAATTCTAGTCTGCTCTGCTTCTGCTTCCGCTTCTAACTCCAACTTACGTTTTGCAATCTCTGCAGATACGATAATGGTTGCTTCTTGTACAGCTTGCTCTTTTGCAAACCTAGCCTGCTCCGCTTCCTTCTCCGCTAAGTATGCTTCCTCTAGTGCCTTTGCTGCTTGTATCTTTTCTGCAGATGTTGCAATTCTTAATGCCTCTGCCTCTTTCTCTCTTCTTGCCGCTTCAGAATTAGCTATTCTAATCTTCGCTAAGTTCTCTCCATCTATAGCATTTGCATTCGCGGTAGCTTCTCCTACTTGAGCTTCAGCATCTGCTTTTGATACTTGTATTCGCTGATCCTTTGTAGCCATAGCCATACCGATAGATCCATCTCTATCTTTTTCTGCCACGCTTTTCTTTGCATCATTGATCGCCTGTGCAGCAGCTTCTTTACCTAGTGCTTCTATGTATCCTGATTCATCTTGGATATCTGTGACATTTACATTGATTAGTATCAACCCAATTTTGCGAAGCTCAGATCCCACATTACTAGCGACATTACTTAAGAACTTATCTCTATCAGAGTTAATCTCTTCTATATCCATAGTCGCAACCACTAATCTCAACTGACCGAAGATGATATCCTTTGCTATGTCTCGAATGTCATCAGTAGTCTTGCCAAGTAAACGCTCTGCAGCATTTACCATAGAGGTAGGTTCATTAGAAATTGCTACTGTAAATCTAGAAGGTACATTGACCCTAATGTTTTGTTTACTTAGTGCACCCCTTAAGTCTACATCGATTGAGATGGGACTGAGATCTAAGTATTCGTAATCTTGTATGATCGGTATTACAAATGCTGCTCCACCAGCAAGGCACTTTGCTGAACCGCCGCCAGTTTTTCCATAGATCACCAATATCTTATCTGATGGGCATCTTTTGTATCTGACTACAAAAAGGATGAGTACTGATAAGGCCAGTAATAAACCGATTCCTGTCCATAATAATGTTAAACCCATGACTTATTATTTTTTAATTTTATAATGCTTCTACTAGCAGTATATTCTTCTCTAGAACATCCAGTACTTTTACTTTTTTGCCAGTTGATAGTTTATCGTGATTGGTAACCGCAGTGAGTTCCATTAATTTATTTTCTACTTCGACTTGTACTTTACCCTTGCCGTTTAGTTTAGATGGGATAGGGATATAAACCTCTCCCTCTTTACCAATCGCGGAGGCTAAGCTCACCGTGCCAGACTCCTCCATTTTATACATTTGAAAAAGAAGGTATGCTATGATGATCATGGCTATGACTCCTGCAATGCCTCCAAGTGTGATTGCTCTAGTAAGCGAGCCGCCGCCTCTGAGCACCATCACCCCAGTCCAACCAAAGAATAGTAAAAAAGCAACAATACTCCTCAAGGAGAACAAGGAGAACTCCCCGTCTAAGTCCACCTCTGATATATCAGTATCAGCACCAGAATCAAGACCTAGTAAGGTCATTAATAATTGGAAAGCAAATATGATACTAGAGACAATACTAATGCCCCAAAAGATTTGTAGTGAAGGGCTAAGAGCTTCAAACCAATTCATTAAGCTTGTCATAATATTGCTTTTGGTTTATAACATCCAATTTGGACTAAATAACCATAAAAAGATTTAATCATCGACGAATGGTGGTATTAATTCGGTTAATAGGAATTAAGATACACGAGAGAACTTACATTCTTCTTATTATATCAATCTATTTTGCTGCATAGTACAGACATATGTTTACTTTTGGGCACTTAATTCCATCTAAAATCTGATATGGCAGACATAAAGCTTTTTTCAGGAACCAACTCAAGATATCTGGCAGATAAAATTGCTGATTACTACGGTTTACCTTTGTCAAGTCTTGTAGTCAATAAATTTAAAGATGGAGAGATGCAGCCTATCATACAGGAATCCGTAAGGGGTGCATACGTATTTTTCATTCAGTCTACTTTTGCTCCTGCCGATAATTTATTAGAGTTACTGCTTCTCATAGATGGTGCTAAACGGGCTTCTGCAGGTTACATAACTGCAGTGATTCCATATTTTGGTTATGCGAGACAAGACAGGAAAGATAAACCGAGGGTCCCGATATCAGCTAAGCTAATCGCTAACCTACTCGAAGCAGCTGGAGTTAACAGGATTATGACCATGGATTTTCATGCTGATCAGATCCAAGGATTTTTTGATATACCTGTTGATCACTTAAAAGGTGAGGCGATATTTATGCCATACCTTAAAAATTTAGATATGAGCAATGTCACCTTTGCATCTCCAGATGTGGGCGGTGTTAAGCGGGCTAGAAGTTTTGCTCAGTACTTTGAGAGAGACTTAGTAATCTGTGATAAAGAAAGAAGAAAGGCAAATGAAGTAGCGGCCATAACTGTTATTGGAGAAGTGAAAGGAAGAGATGTGATATTGATAGATGACTTAGTAGATACGGCCGGTACATTATGTAAGGCGGCTGATGCTCTTATCGAGAAAGGCGCTAGGAGTGTGAAGGCTATGTGTACTCATCCAGTATTGTCAGGGGATGCCTATAAAAACATCGAAAACAGTCAAATCGAAAAGCTGATTGTTACTGACACTATCCCATTAAAGCAAAAATCAGAGAAAATCGAGGTATTGCAAAGTGCAAAGTTATTTGCACGAGCTATCAGAAATACCCATGAATACAGGTCTATAGCAGCACTATTCGTAGAAAAGTAGCAAACTTGGCAGTATTCTAGGATGAATCATTGCTTTAGGCTATAGTTTACAGGCATTCTAGCTAATAAAAGCCTTTCTATTTAACCAGCGATGTTATATATTTGCACTCCTTTAGAAAAATTCAAAGACTTAAGTCATGGAAATCGTATCACTAAGTACTACTGCAAGAACAGATATCGGCAGAAAAGGTACCAAAGCAGTTAGAAAAAGCGGAGCTATCCCAGCAGTAATGTATGGAGGAGGAGAGGTTAGTCACTTTTCGACTAATATCAAGGACGTGAAGTCATTGATTTATACGCCAGATTTTAAGCTAGCTGAGATTGATATTGACGGTGCAAAACACAAAGCAATACTTAAGGATATACAATTTCATCCAGTTTCTGATGAAGTAATGCACATTGACTTTCTTAAACTTATTGACGGTGTCAAAGTAAAAGTTAATATTCCAGTAAAGTATGAAGGTGTATCACCTGGGGTGAAAGAAGGTGGAAAATTAATCACTGCATTGAGAACAGTAAGAGTAAAGACAGTACCTGAGAAGCTTGTTGATAAATTGATTGCAGATATTTCTGAAACACAGTTAGGTCAAGCTATAAGAGTAAAAGATTTACAAGTAGGAGAAGGCATAGAAATAATGACCGATCCTAATATTCCAGTAGCATCTGTAAATGTACCTAGAGTACTTAAAGGTATGGATACTGATGAAGCAGTTGCTGAAGGAGAAACTCCAGAAGGAGAAGTACCAGCAGGAGATGCGCCAGCTGCTGAAGAAGGTAAAAAAGAAGAGAAAGGATAGATCCTTCTAATAAAATATTCGAAAAGGCTCGCCCAAAAGGTGAGCCTTTTTTTGTGGTACGTTAATTGTCATATTAAATAAAGATGCAATATGATAGTTTGAATATGAATTCCAATAGAATCACCTATTCTATAGTTTTTATCGTGCTTTTGGGTCTTATAGGGCTTCAATCATGTGGTTCTACAAAGTCAATAAGACCTGCGAAGAGAACTACAGTAACCGCCAAGCCTCCCAATCGTGTTAAAACTCCTCAGCGTGCAGACGTAGATGTCAAGAGAGATGAGATTATAGATTCTGCTCATAAGTATATAGGCACTAAGTATCTATATGGAGGTAAGGACGCTCAAGGTTTTGATTGTTCAGGTTTGGTTAGAAAAGTGTTTTTTGAAAATAAAATAGATATTCGTGGTAATTCTACGAGTTTATCAAAACAAGGGAAAGGTAAATCCTTCACTAATGCTAAAGCAGGAGACTTAGTTTTCTTTAAAAAAGGTGATAGGGTGAATCATGTTGCTTTAGTTACTGAGGTAAACAAAAATGAACTATGGGTTATTCATAGTACAAGTTCAAGAGGGGTGATAAAAGAAAACATACTCGCATCGAATTATTGGAGTCGAAAAAAATACTTCATTAAAGATTTGCTTTAGATTCTTAAAAACACGTCTTTAAGCATTAATATGTCTATCATTAGTTGGTTTAAAAAATTGTTCGGTTTGACAACATCATCAAAACTTAATTTAATCTTGTTTGGTCCTCCAGGAGCAGGGAAAGGAACGCAGGCTAAGAAGCTTGTTGAAATTTATGGGCTACTCCAGATTTCGACTGGTGATTTGTTTAGGTACGAGATCGGTAATAAAACACCACTAGGTCTTAAAGCTAAAGAGTATATGAACAAGGGCGAGTTAGTCCCTGATGAAGTAACCGTAGGCATGCTTAAAAACAAAGTAGAAGCTAACCCAGATTTTAATGGATATATATTCGATGGTTTCCCTAGGACCATTCCACAGGCCGAAGCACTAGATTCTTATTTAGCATCTAAGGGAGAATCTGTATCACAGTTGATAGCACTAGAGGTAGATGACGAAGAGTTAGTAACTAGACTGCTAGAGAGAGGTAAGACTTCTGGTAGACCTGATGATACTAATGAAGAAATAATTAGAAACAGGATAGTTGTTTATAATAAGGAGACAGCACCAGTTTTCGATTTTTATGCTGATCAAAATAAAGCTATCAAAGTACCAGGGGTTGGAAGTATAGATGAGATCTTCCAGAGGCTAAAAGATAAAATTGATCCTTTAGTTGCTTAAATTCTATGAGCAATCAAAATTTTATTGATTACGTAAAGATCAATTTCAGATCAGGGTCTGGAGGTGCAGGGTCATCTCATTTTCTGCGGGATAGGATGACCTCTAAAGGTGGTCCTGATGGTGGCGATGGCGGTCGTGGAGGGCATATCATTCTCCGAGGTAATAAGCAGATGTGGACCTTACTCCACCTCAAATTTAAGAAACACATAAAAGCAGAACACGGAGCAGGTGGTAGTGGTGCACACAGGACAGGAGCTGATGGGGACGATGTTATTTTGGATGTTCCATTGGGTACAGTAGCCAAAGATTTCGAGACAGGCGAACAAGAATTTGAAATAACAGAGGACGGTGAGACAGTTATCTTACTAGCAGGTGGTAAAGGAGGACAAGGCAATGCACATTTTAAATCATCTACTAATCGTTCTCCGCAGTATTCTCAGCCAGGGTTAGAAGGACAAGAAGCTTGGAAAATCCTAGAGCTTAAAGTCTTAGCCGATGTAGGATTAGTAGGGTTTCCTAATGCGGGAAAGTCTACCTTATTGTCAGTTGTGACAGCAGCAAAGCCTAAGATTGCCAGTTATGCATTCACAACCTTAACACCTAATTTAGGGATAGTTAAGTACAGAGATACTCGCTCATTCGTCATGGCGGATATTCCTGGAATCATAGAAAATGCTCATCTAGGAAAAGGCATAGGAATCAGATTTTTAAAGCACATAGAGCGAAATGCATTATTGCTTTTTATAGTCCCAGCAGATACTGATAACATCAAGCAAGAATATCTAACGCTAATGAATGAGCTTGAGCAATACAACAAGGAGCTATTAGATAAACCTAGGCTACTTGCAATATCGAAGTGTGATCTGATTGATGATGAGTTAAAAGAAATGCTAGAAGTAGATTTACCTCAAAATATTGAAGTAGTATTTTTCTCTGCCGTAGCTCAGCTAGGCCTCCAAGAGCTAAAAGATAAAGTTTGGCAACTTATGAATCGCGAAGATTTTTAAATCTATTCCATTGACTCTCCTTTCACCTTAATCGAATCAATAGTCTCCCTGAGCAATTCCCAAAACTCTATGAACAATGGTTTCAGTCCACCGAATATTCCAATTATAATCTGTGGAATCTGTTCTAATATGGGATAAGAAACAGAATCGGATTTGACGCTTTCTGGAAGCACAGTTAACTCATCTGTTAACCAAAGCGCTCCTGAAAATAAAGAGACTAAAATCAAAGCAGACAAAAGGCCACCAGCAAATTTATTGATAAAGTTTAGCCGAATGAATTTCATAAAGTTCTCCAGTTGGTTAGCAATTAATCTAATCCCTAGCATGACTACGAAAAAAGTCACAACAAAACCTATAACGAAGCTGATCATTTGACTGAAGGCAAAAGTCGACTCTATAAACCTAATGACTAGAGGAGAAAGTTTTAAAGCCGCTAAGACAGCTATAATTATCGATAAAATATCAAATATGGTATCGATGATACCTCGGTTATATCCTGAGTAAAATCCGTAGATAAGTAAGATGACCGCTATTATGTCAATAAACATGCTGAAACTGGCTTTTCAAAACGACAAAATTAATACATATATATACAGTTTTAGGTACGTTAGAGTTAAGGAAGGTTTAAAGAAGTATATTTGTGTAATTCCATGGCCGCTCAAGAGGTCTTACATATACACCAGTACATAGGACTTGAAACACACTATGATTAGCATATTACTTGCATTTGTTCTGTTTGGATCTAATCTAGATTCTGCTGTGGCTCAACAGCCGACTTCAGACGAGTTGCCAAGTGTATTCTTGATTGGGGAATTCGAGGATGAATACGAAAGTTTGAGTGTTAACTGTGATCGTAATCTTCTCAATAATTGTGATGAGAACATGACAGTTGCTTACTCAAAATGGATGGGCTTTTTAAGTGATATTGAGGGCTATTCTGATCAGGTTAACTTTGATCTCAAGGGCATAAAGATATGGATCAATGTATTCTGGAATTCTGATGGGACCATTAAACATCTTGTATACTGGCCTAAGCATAATTCAAAGAATATGGATACTGATGAATTGACTACTTTCTTCGGTTCTTTTTTAGCACAATATCAATCTCCGATTACGGATCAAGTATGCTTTTCGCATAATGGAAGTGCAAACTTTCCAATCTATGCAAAGCTTTTTGTGCCTCAGGAGAAGAATTAATCTCATTTTTCTAGCTTAGTATTCTGTATTACTTATTATTGCAATTTGTAATATGTTTTCTTTATTTTTAGCGTTCATTATAACCTAAAGTTTTACTCAATTGGAAGTAGCATTTAGAGTTTGTTTGTTCATAGCAGGAGTCATAAATTTTGTTCCTGTTATGTTGGCATTTTTGCCGAGCAAAATCTCAGAATCATATGGAGTAGATGTGTCTGATGTAAATAATGAATTGCTACTTCGACACAGAGCAATTCTCTTTGGGATAATTGGGGGTGTAATGATTTACTCTGCTTTCTCTAAGAAGTATTGTGATTTAGCATTCACAATTGGATTTGTAAGTATGATCTCATTTTTTGTTTTAGTCAAACTTATGGATGGCGATGTAAATACTGAACTTAGAAATGTTCTGAATATAGATATCGCAGGGATAGTTATTTTATTAATTGGATTAGTGCTATATAAACTGAAATAGAAACTAATAATAATTACTTGGTCAATATATGTCAACAGTAAAATATACAGAAGCAAACATCAGATCACTCGATTGGAAAGAGCACATCAGAATGCGTCCAGGTATGTACATCGGAAAGCTAGGTGATGGTTCAGCTCAAGATGATGGGATCTACATTTTGATAAAAGAGATTTTGGATAACTCTATAGATGAGTTTGTTATGGGTAACGGTAAAGAAGTAGATATCAAAGTAGAAGATGGTAGGATAACAATTAGGGATTATGGTCGAGGGATTCCATTAGGAAAAGTAATTGATTGTGTATCAAAAATTAATACAGGTGGTAAGTATGACTCTAAAGCATTTAAGAAATCTGTAGGTCTAAATGGGGTAGGTACTAAAGCTGTAAATGCATTGTCTGACTACTTCATGGTACAGTCGATAAGAGATAAGAAAACTAAGATTGCCATATTCAAAAAAGGTGAATTAGTTAAGAATCAAAATATTGCGAAAACAAAAGAGACAAATGGAACACTTATAGAATTCGAACCAGACTCTTCTATTTTCAAGAAATATAATTTCAGAAAAGAGTATATAGAAAATCAGCTTTGGAACTATGCATATCTAAATGCAGGCCTGAAGATGAAGTTTAACAACAAGACCATTTACTCTAGAAATGGTTTGCTCGACTTACTCAAGAATAAAACAAACGAAGACGAATTAAGATACCCGATAATACATCTCAAAGACGAAGACATAGAGATAGCGATCTCACATGGTAATCAATATGGAGAAGAATATTACTCTTTTGTGAATGGGCAGAATACAACACAAGGGGGTACTCATCTTGCAGCATTTAGAGAGGCGATTGTAAAGACCGTTAGAGATGTTTACAAAAAGAATTTTGATGCAAAAGATATTCAGACTTCGATTATAGGCGCGATAAGTGTAAGGGTCGAGGAGCCAGTATTTGAGTCGCAGACAAAAACAAAATTAGGATCACAAAACATGGCACCTGATGGCGTTACGGTGAGATCATTTATCGTCGATTTTTGCAAGCAGCACTTAGATAACTTCTTACGTAAAAACAAAGAAGTCTCTGATGCACTTTTAAAAAGAATACAACAATCAGAACGAGAACGTAAAGAGATTGCAGGGATTAAAAAGCTCGCTAATGAGAGAGCAAAAAAAGCTAATCTGCATAACAAGAAACTAAGAGATTGCAGAATACATTTTTCAGACAAGAAGGGAGACGAAGAAATAAAATTAGCGTCAACTATTTTTATTACAGAAGGAGACTCTGCAAGTGGATCGATTACCAAAGCTAGGAATGTACAAACACAAGCAGTCTTTAGTTTGAGAGGTAAGCCATTAAACTGTTTTGGGTTGACTAAAAAAGCAGTTTATCAAAATGAAGAATTAAATCTACTGCAGCATGCATTAGATATAGAAGATGGTTTAGATAGTCTAAGATTTAATCAGGTTGTAATCGCAACAGATGCCGATGTGGATGGGATGCACATTAGATTGTTGTTGCTTACTTTCTTCTTGCAGTTTTTCCCAGACTTGGTGAAAGCTAATCATCTATACATTCTTGACACCCCACTTTTTAGAGTTAGAGATAAGAAGACGACTTTTTATTGTTACACGGAGAAAGAGAAGATGGATGCAATAGAAAAATTAAGAGGTAAACCAGAGATTACAAGATTCAAGGGACTAGGAGAGATATCCCCAAATGAATTTGAAGACTTTATAGGGAAGGACATGCGGTTAGAGCCAGTATTCTTGCCTGAGAAAACTAACATTACAGATATTCTCTCTTACTATATGGGTAAGAATACTCCTGATAGACAGAAGTTCATCATTGATAATTTGAGATTTGAAGTGGATAAAACTTCTCCTGATAATGTATTTGACATAGAAGGAGAGGTAGATGATGATTTCGAAG
Organism: uncultured Saprospiraceae bacterium; assembly: GCA_937929885.1. Lineage (GTDB taxonomy): Bacteria > Bacteroidota > Bacteroidia > Chitinophagales > Saprospiraceae > CALFUQ01. The sequence continues at coordinate 5,388 of CALFUQ010000318.1, read as the reverse complement.
AAGTAGAAGCTGAGGAACTAGTATCGGCTTAAAGCTGACTTTTTGTCCACTTTTGCCGATAGCTAAAATGGATATAAGCCAAATAATCCTAATATTTGAGCTCAATACCTGTTGGTATACATATTGAACCAAAGAACAATAGCCAAAATAAGAGAATAGATGTTTGACTTTTCGCAGTTCCTTTCCAATATATCAGATGACGGAGATTTTGTACCCATCATCCCTATCAGTGAAGAAGATGATGGCAAGGATATAGAGATACCCAATGCTTTGCCGATCCTCGCTTTAAAGAATACTGTGCTATTTCCTGGCGTGGTTATTCCAATAACTATTGGGAGGGACAAGTCGATCAAAGCAATTAAAAAAGCACATGATTCTGATAAGCTCATAGGGGTTGTTTCTCAGAAGGATGTAAGTCAAGAAGATCCTACACTCGATGATTTGTTTAGAATAGGTACCGTTGCTAAGGTGGTTAAGTTACTTAAGATGCCAGATGGTAGCTCTACTGCAATCTTGCAGGGTAAAAGCAAATTTGAATTATTAGAATTAGTTAAAGACGATCCTTTTTTAGAGGGTTTAATTGAGTCTGTTACAGAAATAGAAGCTACAGAAGAGCTAGAGTTAAAAGCATTAATGGGATCTATAAAGGATGATGCTAAAAAGATTATCGAGCTCTCTCCACAGATTCCTTCAGAAGCTGTAGTAATGCTCCAGAATATTAAGAATGACACTTTCTTACTAAATTTTATTGCATCTAATCTTAATCTCGATGTCACACAAAAACAAGACATCTTACAGATCAACGATATAAATGAAAAAGCAAAGAAGATCTTAGAACAACTTGATAAGGATTTACAGTTACTAAAATTGCGTTCCAAGTTAGAGTCTAAAGTTAGAGGAGACATAGAGAAGCAACAAAAAGAATACTTCTTGAATCAGCAGATGAAGATGATCCAAGAAGAACTAGGAACTAACCCTCAGAAAGAAGAGCTAGAGCAACTCGCAAAAAAAGCCAAAGACATAGATTGGCCAAAAGAGGCAAAAGAAAAATTCGATAAGACCTTCAATAAGGTTAAGAGGACTAACCCGCAAGTAGCAGAATACTCGGTGTTGTTTAATTATCTGGAACTGATGCTTGAGTTACCATGGAATACTTTCACTAAGGATAACTTTGATCTTAAGAATGTGCAAAAAGTACTGGACAAGGATCACTTTGGTTTAGAAGATGTGAAAGAAAGAATTATCGAGCACCTAGCAGTCTTAAAACTAAAAGGAGATATGAAAGCTCCGATCATCTGTTTAGTAGGACCTCCTGGAGTTGGTAAGACCAGCTTGGGTAAGTCAGTCGCAGAGGCGTTGAAAAGGAAATTCGTAAGGATGTCTTTGGGTGGGCTGCATGATGAAAGTGAAATTAGAGGACATAGGAAAACTTATATCGGTGCGATGCCTGGGAGGATAGTCCAGTCACTTAAGAAAACAAAGTCGTCCAACCCTGTTTTCATTTTAGACGAGATAGATAAAATTGGCAAAGACTTTAGAGGTGATCCTTCTTCTGCGCTTTTAGAAGTTTTAGATCCAGAGCAAAACGCTAACTTTTATGATAACTACCTTGAGTTAGAGTATGATTTATCTAAAGTTTTATTCATAGCAACAGCAAACAGTCTAAGCACCATCCAACCAGCATTATTGGATAGGATGGAGATTATTAATATCAGTGGTTATTCTACAGAAGAGAAAGTAGAGATCGCTAAGAGACACTTGGTGCCTCAGCAGCGTGAAGCACATGGGTTAAAAGCAAAACATGTCAAGCTAAATGATAAAGTTATACAGAAAGTAATCACTGCTTATACTAGAGAATCTGGGGTGAGGTCCCTTGCGAGAGAGATTGGAGGAGTGATGCGGCATATTGCACGTAAAGTAGCATCAGATGATAAATATGATAAAACTATAAAGGCAGATAAGCTTAAAGATATTCTTGGTCCTTCTAAATTTTCTAAAGATGCTTATGCGGTTTCTAAGGTTCCAGGAGTTGCAGTAGGTCTTGCATGGACTCGGGTAGGAGGTGATATACTATTTATCGAATCGAGCCTTAGTAAAGGGAAAGGTAAACTTACATTAACGGGCAACCTAGGAGATGTGATGAAGGAATCTGCAACAACGGCATTGAGCTTTATTAAAGCCAATGCAGAACGCTTAGGAATCTCAGAAGAAGATATCAAAGAGAATGATGTCCATGTCCATGTACCAGAAGGTGCAATACCTAAGGATGGACCTAGTGCAGGAATCACAATGTTGAGTGCACTGGTGTCAGCATTTAAGCACAAAAAAATTAAGCCCTACTTAGCCATGACTGGAGAGATTACCTTAAGAGGTAAAGTGTTACCTGTCGGTGGAATCAAAGAAAAAGTATTAGCAGCCAAACGATCTGGAATAAAAACTATCATGATGTGTGCTGATAATGAAAAGCACGTAGCGGAGATAAAAGAAGATTACATCAAGGGTATTAAATTTGTATACGTTAAGCGTATGGAAGAGGTTTTAGAATTTGCTTTAGGGCTAAAGGTATAGAGCTGTTAAAGGTGCGTTAAAAATGAGCATTTGCATTTCAGCAGTTCCTTCTTCTCGTTATAAGCTTACATTATATTAGTAATTTTATCACTTCTAATAATTTGAGTTACTTGAGATATTTAGCACCTTTCATATTTAGTTTTTTCTTTTTTACTCAGGCTTTTAGTCAGGCTAAAACACAGAAGCAAGCGGTTGTGCAATTCTCAGGAGTTGTAGTAACTGAAGAGGAGGGCGAAATTGTTTTTCTCCCTTATACTAATGTTGCGGTTAAAGGTACAAGCAGAGGGACGATCACAGAATCTGATGGATTCTTTTCTATAGTAGCGGTGAAAGGGGAGACTATTGTTTTTTCTAGGATCGGATATGAGAATGCTAATCTTGTAATTCCTGATACCTTGACAGCAGACTATTACTCAATTGTACAACCACTAACAAAGGATACCATATTACTTCCTGAAGCAGTCATCTATCCATGGCCGAGCAGAGAACATTTTAAAATAGAGTTTCTAGCTATGGATATCACAGATGAATTAAGACAGCAAGCAGAAGAAAACCTAGATGCGATCACCATGGCTGAGCTTAGGGAAAATTTACCTGTTGATGGTAGGGAGGCAACTTCTATGGTCCTAAAAGAAAATGCTGATAAAGCCTACTACTACGGTCAACTCAAACCCCAAAATATTTTAAACCCGTTAGCTTGGAAGAAATTCATAGACTCTTGGAAACGTGGTGATTTCAAAAAGAAGGATAAAGATAAGAAGTAGCCACTCTCTTATTTCCTCGATTAATTGGTTTATTCTTTAAAGTTCTCATCTTTGCGATCCTTTTGGAGGGTTTTTTGTTATTAATATCATTCTAAAGCTAGTCAATTGAAGGTTATAGATTATTTCGAGAATGCGCAGGGAGATACATTAGTATCATTTGAGATTTTACCACCAGTTAAAGGAGGTACAATGCAAGCGATATTTAATGACTTAGACCCACTTATGGAATTTAAGCCTCCGTTCATTGACGTAACCTATCATAGAGAGGAGTTTGTATATGAGCAGAAGGCTGATGGCTTTTATGAGAAGATTGCAATAAGAAAGCGTCCTGGTACAGTTGGGATTTGCTCTGCAATCATGCATCGATATGGTGTTGATGCAGTTCCTCATTTAATATGTGGTGGATTCTCTAAAGAAGATACTGAGAACGCTCTAATCGATCTCAACTTTCTCAATGTAAAAAATGTACTTGCTTTAAGAGGAGATCCGCGGAAATTTGAAGATAAGTTTACGGCAGATCCAGACGGTCATAGATATGCGGTGGATCTTGTAAAGCAAATCCAAAAAATGAATGAAGGCATCTATCTAGATGGTAATATTGAAGATGGTGCTAAAACAAATTTCTGTATTGGTATAGCTGGTTATCCAGAGAAGCATTTCGAGGCACCTAATCTAGATGTAGATCTTGCTTACACTAAGCAAAAGATAAATGCAGGTGCGGATTATATTGTTACCCAACTATTCTATAACAATGATCACTATTTTAAGTACGTAGATGCATGTAGAAAAATTGGAATTAACGTACCTATCGTTCCAGGCCTTAAGCCATTGACAAAATTATACCAGCTTAGTTCTATTCCAAGAAAGTTTTTCATCAACATGCCAGAGGAGCTAGTTAAAGCAATCATGGCAGCCAAAGATGCAAAGGCTAGAAAGCAAGTTGGAGTAGAATGGTTAATCCACCAATCACAAGAGCTAAAGAAGGCTGGTGTGCCTTGCTTGCATTACTATACTATGGGTGATGGTGATATTATCCGCAAGGTTGTGGAGAAGGTGATATAGTTTTGTGTATAAGTATGCTGATAGTTTGTCCATTGGTTGACTAACCTTGTTAATCTAATTGTCTTCTTCTTTCTGTTTCAGCTATATTGATATTGGATATAGTATCGATTATGGTGTCTAATTGTTGGATATCATCATTAGAAAGAGACAACCATGACACGCACCTCAACTCTTCAATCAATACTTCTCGATCAAAAAAAGAGAATCAACCTTTTGTTTTCATTTATGGTTGTGTTTAGCCTATTTCATGTTTTGGTTAAACCTTTTCAACTTTCGTATTACGCAACTCAGGATTTTATACAAGCGATAGTCGCTTATAATTTGATAGCGCTATGTGCTACTTGTTTAGGTTTTATAGTAATTCCTAAATATTTGCCAACCATATTTAGCAAAATTACTTCGTCAGTTTTTAATAGGGTTAGTTATCTAACAGTTCTCTTATGTTCCATTGGTATAGGAATATTCATCTTCAAAATTACTTTTGGTTATTATGCATTTGACGCAGACCGAGTAGCTACTGGTGTTTTTGCAATGGCTGCTTTTACTATTCCTATTGGATTTGTAGCCTACAAAGCTGATACAGAAAATATAAGAACAAAAATTAAAGAACTATCAGAATTGACCTATTGGAAAATCCAGAAGATCAAAACGCCTAAGCTTAACAATGATCATTACGAAGAATTTTATACTACGACATTCGGATTGAGAAGGCAGGATTATGAAGAGAAGAAAGTTATGGATATCGGCTGTGGTCCACGTGGCTCTCTGGAGTGGGTGCCTCATAGCACAACTGCTGTTGGTTTAGACCCATTGGCTAATGATTATTTAAACCTTCACTCAGATTCTGACCAATTAAAAATGCAACTGGTAGAGGGGTATAGCGAATCTATTCCTTTTGAAGACAATTATTTTGACATTGTTACTTCATTCAATTCTTTAGATCATGTGGAGGATTTACAACAATCAGCTGACGAAATTCAAAGGGTAATAAAGC
>CALFUQ010000317.1 GCA_937929885.1 uncultured Saprospiraceae bacterium | reverse complement strand
TTATAGTTTTACTGTGCCTCAAGATGGAGCGAATGTGAGCGTTTACGATTCAGAACTATCAGGTTTTGATTACACTACATTTCAGCTTTATAAGGGGAATACTTCAATAAGCGTTAAGAACCAAACTACATTATTCGGGTCAGTTATTTTCTTTGACCTATGTCCAGGAGAAACCTATAGATTAAAAGTAAGTCCTACACTTATTGTAGGTTTTGAAAGACCGACAAGCATTACCATCAATGCATCTCCCACTTCCGCTTGCCTGGAAGACATTGATTATTCATATGATGCAGCAGATTTCAAAGTAGACTTTGGTGTGCCTGATCAGACATCGTGTGCCACAAATCAACAACCATGGAAGGTTTATAATGGAACTTTCAACGAAGATGATTTTGCGGACTTAACATCATCAGTGAATGTACAGAACTATCATGTACTTGATGCCAAAGAGGATTTCTTAGGTAGCATATTTGTTGATTTTGAGCCAGTGATCGGTTCAACAAAAATGGTGAATGTCTATCACTACCGCCAAAAATTAGGCACCGATCAAAATAATCCTGATGGTCTTGGGTCTGATGAACATGAGCTTGTCTTGATTGATGGTTCTAATACCATTCCTGCTAATCAAAGAGTGTATGCGCACAACTATAGCATCTCAGCTATTTCCGGATCTGCTGCTGATGCCATCGTCTTCGAGATATCTTCTGGTGATGGGTCAGACAAGATATCAATCGCAGCTCCACTCATTGTGACAGGTGTAGACTTGACTTCAGGTGTAGTGGGTACGATGGTCAGGCCAGATGATATTGACCTGATCCTATATGATCCGCCAGGGAACGGAAGTACAGCTGGCTTTGCAAGTGAATATACGATATGTCGAGAAGTGACTAGAAAGATTACAGGTTCAGAGGGGAATGATCGTGACCTTAATGTTAAATACGGGGTTAAAGGGAAAATTGGTTTCATCATTGAATTAGATTTCGAGTTAAGCACGGCGTTTACTGGTGCTTATAGTTTTTCACGAGATTCATCATCTACAGCTTCCTACAATGAATGTACCACAATCAAGAATACATTGACTACCAGCGGCGGTATTTATGGCATTGGAGAAAGTGCAGATTTGTTCATTGGCAATGGAGAAAGATGGGCCTGGGGGTATCGCGATTCTATAATGATCGACAACAATTGTGCTCTCAATATTGATCAACAATATATCACTTCAGTAGTTGACCATACAAGATTCGTTTGGAGTAAAAATACACTTGATTCAAAAATTGAGGATATAAAAACGGATATTGTAAATTTGGCTGGTCTGCCCAATCCCACAGATTTACAAAAGTTGGAAAAACTCCAAAAAGAAGAACAGCTAAGGATTTGGAATGATATTCTTATGGATTATCAAAATAAAAAATCAGCCGAAGGTGGGGATTCTTTTGATTGGTCATGTGGTGGATGTACTGCGGGAGCTTCGATGGTAACCAGTGTGACTAATTCCAGAAATTCAGAAAAAAGCATATTCTTTGAGAAAAAACAAGGAGAAGATTTCTCTGCTACATTAGGGGGCGCTGGTGTGGATGGTGGATTCAAGATCAATATGAGTAAATCAGTCAGTAGTTCCATCACGACTAAAAATGAAAATACTACCGAAGTAAGCTATAGTTATAACGATGGTAATGGCGGGGACTATCACGCTGGCAGAATAACCATTGATCCTGATTATGGGACTCATATTTTTCATCTTGATGGTGGAGGTACAAAGACCAGTTGTCCTTATGAAGGAGGGATACGACGTGATAGACCTTCTATTTCAGCAAGCGCCTGCGGGGAGAATGGCCCTTTTGTACAGAATATCTACATAGACAATGCCGACCCTGGCAATCCACCTAGTGAAGTGATAAAAGTCAAAATTTGCAATCAAAATCCATCAGAGGGTCGATTGGTGTCATGGAGGATAGATGCAAATCCTCAAAGTCTTGGTTATCAATTCAATGGTTCAGATAATCAAATCGATGATCTTGGAGAAGTTGCGGCTAATCAATGTCAAGTTATTGATTTAGTTCTTCATCAGATCAATGCCACTACTGTCTATAGTGACTTCATCGTAAGAGTATTTCCTACCTGTCTGAGAACAGAAGAGTCCTTACTTCTGGCAGAAAGCGATTTTATCAATGTAAATGTCACCTTCAGTGCTCCTGCCGTTTACCCTGATGGAGATGATGATTGTGATGGCGTGATTAATAGTCAAGACGTCTGTCCTAATGAGCCTGATACAGATGGTCCTGATCAAGATGGGATAGCTACATGTATAGATCTATGTCCTGAAGAGCGAGATGTATCATTGCATTTTGAAGATCGAGGCGGCATTACTTCAGATTATATAGAAGTTCCTCACGAAGATGATTTTAGTCTTTTGGGCAACGACTTTGCTTTCGAAGCATGGGTGAATCCTGCAAGCGGGGGTTACAAGACAATCGTGTCAAAAGGAAATGGTAGCAATGCTGAAACAAGCTATATTTTTGGGATCATGGCCGATGATGATACATTCTTTGGAGAACCAGGAAAACTGGGATTGTCTTTGACAAATAGTTTTATTAATCTATCGGAATGGCAGTTTAGTGACTTAAGTATTCCCCAAAATGTGTGGACTCATGTCGCTGTATCTGTAGATATTTCTGGAGATAATCCAGTGGCCATATTTTATGTGAATGGTGATATAGATGCTGTTAGGCCTTTCGGTGAAGATATATTATCTAGAAATCTTAACAATTTGGATACTAATCCACTTTTTATCGGCAGACAAGGATATGATTGTCAGTGTAATCATTTCGATGGACGTATCGATGAGCTTGCTCTTTGGCAAAAGCAATTGACGGCGGCTGATATACAAGCTTCTATGGCTGCTCCCTATGTTGGTACTGAGTCGGGCTTAAAGGCTTACTTCGATTTTAATGACAATAATGCCTGTGTTGCGAATGGCAATACGACCTTAGTTGATAAGGTCAATGGTCACAATGGGATACTGACTAATTTTAGCTTAACAGCTGGTTGCGAGTCAAACTGGTCGTCTGGCCATAATAAGGGTGCATGTGAATCTATATGTCCTGCCAATTTGGATTTAACAAATACACTAAGTACGAACCAAGTGTACTCATCTGGTGGCTATATATCATCTGACCAGATCATCTTATCACCAGCAGAAGTGGATTTTAATGCGACTACTGAGATCACATTGCTAGAAGGCTTTGAGGTGAAAGTGGGCGCTGTATTCCATGCCTTCATTGATGGTTGTGCAGCTGCACTGCAGCAGATAAAAGAAGCTATAAAAAGTAAAGAATAAAGAATGTGTTTTATGATAAAGTCCCTATCCACCGCCTGGTGGATGGGGCTTTATTTAGTCTGGTTTTGCGGTTATGAGCTTGATTCATATTTTGGTTTTTGGAGATTTTGATTTTAACCCATCTGCAAAGCCATGATAAGCAGGCTTAGGATCTAGATTTTCATCAAAGATTGTAGGCCAATCATTAATATTAAAAAATGGTTTTATCCATGTATCTCTATCATTAAAGTCCCAAAAAGTAATTCCATACTGTTGATCTAGTGGGACAATGTTTCGATACATTAAAACCAAGTTTTTATATTTTTCTGCTTGCTGCAATTTCATCTCTTCGGTTAATTCTGTGTATTGTTGCTCGCCTCCATCTTTGCTGTCATTATGTTTATTGAAGATGATATCTAGTTCTGAAAAGTGAATTTGTAATCCTGTATCTGCAGCCTTCTTAAGGCAATACGCAATAGTAGAATCTGGAATATCCATTCTGAGGTGCATTTGAAATCCTAAACCATGAATCGGAACATCTTTTTCTTTGAGCTCTGAAATCATTTTTAATACACCATTAAGTTTAGCGGTGTCTCTTTCAAGATTAAAGTCATTGTAAAATAAGACCGCATCTGGATCGGCTTCATGTGCATATCTGAATGCTTTTTCAACATATGCTGCCCCTAATTGATTGTACCAGAAGGTCTTTCGATAATCACCACCGCTCGTTTCGAATCCTTCATTAACTACATCCCATGCTACCACCTTACCCTTGTATTTTGTAACAACTTTACTGATGTAGTCTTTCATAAATTTGTCTACAGATGCTGCTCCGTTTTTAGATGCTTCGTCTTGTATCCATTGTGGAAGTCCATAATGCCAGAGTAAAGTATGACCGAATAATCGCTTATCGTGTTCTTCGCAGAAAGCGAGGAGCTTGTCAACTTTCTCAAAACTGTAGGTGCTGTCTCGCAGGATGCTGTACATCTTCATATCATTAGTTGCTGAGATGCTACTGAAGTTTTTGATAGTGATATCTTTTAGTTTTTCATCTGCTAAGACTTTGTTGATGCTGATAGCACCGCCGATTGGAATGGTAGATAATTCATGTAAGCCTTTGTTCTGATTTAGATGTGCTGTTGGTAATTGTTCGATACTAGCATTGTCATTATTGCATGAATGGAAGCATAAACTAAATACTATAAGTAGATATATCGTAGATGTAGCTCGAAGCATCGAGTTTAAGAATCTAATAATCATGACTACAAAGTTTTAAATTATTGAAACTTAAGATATGCTAAATTTTATGGCTTAGGAATAGTCATCGTAGCTGCAAACCCAAACCCAAAAGTTTTAGGAGCATTTTTTCCAAATAAATCCCATTGTAAATTCATAACAAAAAGGAGGTTAGGATTTACCTCTATAGAAAATCCAGGGTACCAGCTGAAGACATTGGAATTTTCAACTTCAAAACTTTGTGTAGCATAACCTATCCCGTTTAAAAATTGATATTGACCGTCTGCGAAATATTTTCCTATATCAGCATACAAGTATAGATCTGATTTGTGATTCTCAATTGTGGAATGCAGATAATCATAATACTGCAAATTAATATCTAGTGAAAAGGTCTCAGAAAAAGCTCTTGAGTAAATGGTCCCTAAACCAAATGCCATTGCCTCATCAAGCGTCCGCTGATCTTTGCTAAAGGTTTTATTTCCCATAGGAACCTTAATTCCTGTTATTAAACCGAAGCCATTTTTATCATCTCCACCTAAGAAATATTTTAATGAAAAATTAGCACCATCAACAGTCGTAGGAACCATACAAGCAACTTCTAGCTGGTCTGTAAGTGCATATGCAGACCGTATACACATGCCTGACCCAAGTTCTGTTTCATCTGGTCCCTGGTTATCGATTAAGTTTCCATCCCCATCCCAAGTGCTACTGCTGATATTAGATCCGTAGGAAGGTTCTAATTCGGCGTAGTGTTTTCCTATAGGGGAAGCGGTGAAACTATTAACTTTTGCGGAGGTAAGACCAACTATTTGTGCTGAAGCAACGAAGGAAAATAGTGAGAAGCCTGCAATAGCAATATATTTTTGAATCATGAGGACAATGTTAAGAAATTAATTTTCACCAATGAACGGTTCGTCAGAATTTAAAATATATCTAAATAAAGCTAGTTTTCAATTAAACCATTGAGGCTTTATTTAGTTTCATAGTAAACTATATTTGCAACTTGAAAAAGATCTTCTCTTCTAACTTGAATTTTGGATTTCTCACTACAAGAGTAAGTAGATTACTTATGAAAACGGTAAATACAATCTCTGAAAAGAAGCAAATCGATATACCAGTGCATGAGATGGGAATCATCAGTGATTTGAAAAAAAAGGAAGGTGTATTGCAACAAGAACTAGCTTTGTCAATGATCAGGAATAAGAGTTCGATCACCAAAATGCTAGAGCGTTTAGAACGAGATGATTACATACGCAAAGAGTCAGATGAGGTAGATGCAAGAGGAAAGCGGATCTTCTTAACAAGGAAAGGAAAAACGATGGGAAAATTTATGAACAATGTTTTGCCCGATGTACATAAAGTCGCTCTTGAAGGCTTGAGCGACGCTGATATGAAAGTAGCACTCAAAGTGCTTAATAAAATTTATAATAATCTACTTGAGTACAACTCTAATCAATCTAAATGAACAAAAGGAAACTAATAATATCTGCTATCCTCACATTCTTAATACTACTTATTGGAATGTTAGCATATCACAAGTTAGGTGCGGAGAAAGAGCCAGTAAAAAAGAATTTTGATAGGGCCACAGAACTCAGAGAAGTTGAAGTTGCTCAGTTCTTAAATGAAAACGCCGATAACAATATCGTCATAGATGGCAGGCTCAATTCTTATCAGAGCGTAAACTTATCATCTAAAGTGACTGGACAATTAAGTAGCTCTGCAAAGGCATTTAAAAAAGGAGCTTATTACGAAAAAGGAGAACTGCTATTTGATATTGATCAGAGAGAGGCAAGGTATAATTTGTTTGCTTTAAGAAGTAACTTGTTAAACCAGATTACGCAAATCATGCCTGATCTAAAATTAGACTACCCTCAAGCTTTTCAAAATTGGAAAAATTACTTGGATGACTTTGATGTAGAATCTCCAGTGAAAGAATTGCCTAAAATCACTAGTGATCAAGAAAAATATTATGTAGCCTCAAAAAATATTTATAACACCTATTATACGATTAAGGGTAATGAAGCAAGATTGTCAGATTATAAAATCTATGCGCCCTTCTCTGGGGTAGTTACAGCAGCAAATGTTTTCGAAGGAAGTATGATAAGTCCAGGATTACAATTAGGTACGATTACAAGTACTGGATATTATGAGTTAGAAGCTCCGCTCTCAGAAACACAATTACAGTATGTCAAAGTAGGTCAGTCTGTAGAATTAGTGTCAGAGCTAACGGGCAAAAAGTGGAGAGGTAAGGTAAACAGAATAAGTTCTACGATTGATCCAGCTACACAGAGCATCCCACTATTTATAGGAGTAAGCGGATCAGGACTCAAGGAGGGTATGTACCTCAAAGGAAGCCTAAGCGGCTCATCTTTAAAGCAAGTTGCGGCACTTCCTAAGAATATTGTAGTGGATCAAGAATACGTATATGAAGTACAGGACTCCATGATTAATCAGACTAGACTTGAAATCGTAAGTCGAGATGACGAATATGTATATGTCTCTGGTTTAGATAATAATAAGTGGATTGTTAAAAGTACGACTGCTGGTTTATATGACGGTCAGAAAGTAAGCCCTAAAGGAATATAGGATGAGAGGAATAATTAAATACTTTCTAGACAATCCGATCGCGGGGAACATGTTGATGTTTTTCTTATTCATCATGGGGATATTTAGTTTGTTGTCTATAAAGTCGACGTTTTTCCCAGAGGTAGAGACAACAATAATTACAGTCCAAGCGGTTTATCCTGGAGCATCACCTGAGGAGATAGAAGAAGGAATAGTGTCCAAGATAGAAGATAATTTAAAAGGTGTTACAGGTATAGAAAGAACTACATCAGTAAGCTCTGAGAATCTAGGTGTAGTAACGGTAGAAGTTTTTCAAGGATATGATATCGATGAGGTACTCAGGGATGTAAAAAATGCTGTGGATCAAACTCCGTCGTTTCCTGCAAGTATGGAGCCACCCATTATCGCTAAGCAAGAGAACAGATCTCCAGCTATTAGTTTCTCCTTGTCTGGAGATATATCACTAAAAACACTAAAGGGGTTTGCAAGGAATGTCGAGAAGGACCTCTTATCGATTGAAGGAATTTCTAAAGTAGAACTCACAGGTTTTCCAGAAGAGGAAATAGAAATCGCCTTTAGAGAATCCGATATGCGGACTTATAATTTGACTTTTGATGAAGCTGTCTTAGCTATCAGAGGGAGTAATCTTATTAGTACAGGTGGTACTATTAAGTCAGAGCAAGAGGAGTTATTGATCCGTGCAAATAACAGACAGTATGAGGGTGCAGGATTTAGGGATATCGTGGTAAGAACCAATCCTAACGGAGGAGCAATCAGACTGCATCAGATAGCTGATATAAACGATCAATGGGAGGATTCTCCAAGGCGAACTTATGTAGATGGCGATCCGTCTGTTGTTGTAAATGTATCAAGTACGATACGTGAAGATCTACTAGATATTAATTCTAAGGTTAAAGATTACATCGTAGAATTTAACAATGAGAATAAAGATGTACAAGCTTCTATCATAGCAGACAATGGAAAGTACTTGATGGGTAGGATAAATCTGTTAGCAGAGAATGGCTACATAGGATTTTTCATAGTGATAATATTGCTAGCTGTATTTCTTAATTGGCGATTAGCCTTTTGGGTAGCGCTTGCGATTCCGATTTCATTTTGTGGTATGTTCTTATTAGTGCCATTGACTGGGATTACGATTAACATAATGTCTGTGTTTGGGATGATACTGGTGATAGGTATACTGGTCGATGATGGGATCGTTATTGCCGAGAATATATATCAAAAATATGAAGAAGGCTTCCCAGCTAATGAAGCAGCACTTGAAGGAACCATGGAGGTTTTACCAGCTGTTTTTAGTGCCATTGTCACTACTGTGATAGCCTTTTCTGCATTTTTATTTGTAGATGGGAGATTGGGGGATTTTTTCGGACAAGTAGCCATAGTGGTTATCTTATGTCTTATATTTTCATTGGTTGAGGGGGCATTTATTCTTCCTGCCCATATAGCGCATTCTAAGGCGTTGACCAAGCGTGTAAGACCTGCATTGATTGTGGCGAGTAATCAAGGTATTTCACAAGTATGTGATTTACTTAAAATTTCTCGATCTGACTTTCTATCTGGCAACCTTGCTAGAGATATGATATCTGAGGGGGATGAAAATATAGATGATCAACTAAAAACTTATATACAAGAGGAGTATGATTATGATGTAGAAATACTTGATGATGATTCTAACAAAGGTCCTCACATAGCTAAGCCTAAAAAGAATCCAGTCATGATGGCCCTTAATGGTATCATGGATGTATTGAGAGATTATACTTACAAGCCAGTTTTAAAATTCGCGATCAATTATAGCTTCCCAACTATTGCCATTGGAATTGCAATGATGGCTATTGCAGTTGGCGCATTCAATGGGGGATACATTAGAAATACATTTTTCCCTTCTATTCCTTTCGATGCATTTTCAGTTTCATTAAAGTTACCTGCAGGTACTAATGTAGCTACTACTAAGCGCATATTAGATCATATAGAGCAATCTGCGTTTGAGCTTAATGAGGAGTATAGCGAAGAGAATTATGGAGGGGATAAACAAATTTTTGAAAAAGTACAAAAGAACGTAGGCCCTAGTATAGATCAGGGCAGTTTAAATATTACGATGCTCGGAGGAGAAGAGAGAGGAGCAGTTACTGCTAGGGATATGATTGCAGAGTTAAGAAAAAAAGTAGGGCCAGTCCATGAAGCAGAGTCATTACAATATGTTATCAGAGGGCCATTTGGTACTGCGCTTTCGATATCACTCCAGAGCTTAGATTATAAGCAATTAGATGGAGCAGTAGCAGAGGTAGAAGCAGCAATGTCCAATATCTCGGATTTAAAAGATGTAACAAGTAATAATAAAGCAGGGCTCAAAGAAATAAGTCTTGAGTTAACTCCTAAAGCACATAACCTTGGACTTACACTTAACGATATAGTAAGACAAGTAAGACAAGGATTTTTTGGAGGAGAAGTGCAGCGACTACAGCGAGGAGAAGATGAAGTTAAGGTGTGGGTTAGATACAAGCTAGAAGATAGATCCGATGTAAGTAAGTTATCTGATATGAGAATCAGGACTGTAGGTAACCTCACTGTACCGTTGAGTGAATTAGCAACTTTTAGTATAGAGCGTGGAGTCACTAATATCAATCACCTTAATGGGAGGAGAGAAGTAAGAGTTGAAGCAGACGTACTTAACAACAAGGTTTCTGTTGCAGATATCACACGAGAGTTGCAGACAGATATTGTTCCAGAGATATTAAAGAAATATCCGAGTGTAGATGTGCTTTTTGAGGGAGAAAATAGGGAGCAAGAGAAAACAGCAGACTCTATGCAAACTACTTTAGGGATAGTCTTCTTACTGATGTTTTTTGTAATAGTACTCACTTTTAAATCAGTGAGTCAGGCATTGATTGTATTTGCTATAATTCCTTTTTCATTTATTGGTGTAGGAATGGGTCATTACTTAATGGATAGGCCTATAAGTTTTTTATCAATCTTAGGAGTGATTGCATTGATAGGTGTTTTGATTAATGATGCACTTGTTTTCGTCACGACTTTCAATCAAAAAATACAAAAAGGAAAATCATTTTATGATGCACTATATGAAACTGGGATGTCAAGGTTTAGGCCTATTGTATTGACCTCAGTAACTACCATTGCAGGTTTGCTTCCGTTGTTACTCGAGAAGAGCCTTAACGCGCAATTTTTGATACCGATGGCTATTTCGGTTGCCTTTGGATTGATGATTGTGACATTCATAATCTTAGCACTTACACCAGCATTACTTGTTGTTTCTAATAGGATCAAATTGGTTGTGATGCAGTTGTGGGAAGGGTATAGCATGGATCCTGTGAGTGTAGAACCTGCCTATCCGGCGTCGAGAAAAAATTATCCATTATATCTAATTGGAGCTGTCTTCTCTATCGTTGGATTTTTTGCAATAGTATTTTTATCAATGAAGATTACAGGTTTTATTTTCTAATTGTATTTAATTTAAATGAGGAAGTTCTTACTTTTTGTTTCATTTTTTTATGCTGGACTGATGTTTGGTCAGCAGCCTCTAAGTCTTGATGATGCCATAGCTATAGCACTGGATAAATCTTTTGCTGCACAGATAACTGAGAAGCAAATCGAGATAGCTGAGAATAATAATATAAAAGCCAATACAGGAACTAGCCCAAGCCTCACCCTCAATGCTAATGTGCCATTTTCATTTAATCGAACCTTCGGGGATCGGTTTTTTACATTCGGTGTGGTACCTGGTGATTCTAGGGTAAATTATTTTGAGTCTGAGCAACTTAGTATCAATGGCCTATGGCCTTTGTATACAGGTGGCAGGGGATCTGCAATTAAAGAGCAACTCGATCTTGCAGTAGACCAATCGGAGATCACCCTTGATGGGCAACAACAAAGAACCGTTCTAGATATTATACAGAATTACTATAACATCTCTTTGCAACAAGAACGATTAGAAGTCTTGAAAGAACTTATACAATTATCAAAAGATCGAATTGAATTTGAAGAGGTAAAAAAAGAATTTGGGACTAGCAATAGTTTTAATATTCTCCAGCTAGAAGATGCTTTGCTCAATGACTCCACAGATATGATTAATCAGTACACGCAGATTAGTCTTGCTATGCGTAATCTGCTGGATGTTATGAATGAAG
>CALFUQ010000316.1 GCA_937929885.1 uncultured Saprospiraceae bacterium | reverse complement strand
GTTGGCGATATAAACCACGATGGGTTCCATGATATTTATACCGCGTACACTAATAATTTTAATGACCCAGGTAAAGTAGATGATGTCCTTTATCTTAATGCCAAGAATGATAACAATTGGATAGCTTTTAATTTAGTAGGTACCAGTTCTAATCGTAGTGGAATAGGAGCAAAAATTAAATTACACTCAGAAAGTATAGGCAGTCAATTGCGTGATGTAAGATCTGGAGAAAGCTATGGTATTATGAATTCTTTGAAATCGATATTTGGTTTAGGGTCTGATAATCAAGTTGATAGTATAGAAGTAATATGGCCATCAGGTCAGATAGATATTTATAGCGATCTTGATGCAGGAAGTTATTATACAATTACTGAAGGCACCTGCATAAATCAAGAAGCAAAAATAAGTGCAACGAATAATGGTTATGTATGTAGCGATCAAAGTATAAGGATGAGTGCTCCAGAAGGGTTGTCATATGCATGGTCTACAGGTGCTGAAACACCTGAAATAGAAACGACTAGATGGGGCTATTATCATGTTGCTACTACAGACGATGACTGTGAAGTGCCTGTATCTGGTTATGTGGCAAAGCCTCAAAATAATAGTGATTACAGGGATCTAATCAAACAACTAGATGTTCCACTTTGCGCAGGTACTGGAGTAAGATTAACCGCTCCAGATGCTAAATCATATCTATGGTCTAACGGTGATGAAAACCAAACTACAACTGTAGCTAAATCAGGAACTTATTCCATTTTGCTTGAAGACTTCTGCGGAAATGAGTATCAAGAAGAATTGGCAATAAATTTCCAAGACGCTAGTCCAACAGTATTAGGCGATACAGTAATAATAGCTCCTGGCGAAACGCCAAGGGATGCTATTCTTAAAGCTGATGGGAGTAAACTCAAATGGTACCTAACAGCAGAAGAGGATAAAGCAGTTTTCGAAGGAGATACTTTGGTTGTTGCTGACTTAGCTGAGACAACTACTTACTATGTCACTGGTGAAACGACTCAATCCTTTAGCCCTGAGAAAATAGGAGAAGAAAACTGGATTGGAACAAATAAGTATAGTGCTAGAACAGCAAATGGTGGTATGTTTTTTCATGTTAGAGAAGCCTCTACAATTCAGACAATAGATGTGAGTACTGATTCAGTAGGGCTTAGAACTATACAAATATTTAATAGCGATCGAGATTTACTTTTTGAGCAGACTTATGATTTAAAAGTTGGCGACACAACATTAGTATTAGATGTAAATCTTGATGAGGGTATAGATTATTTTATCACCACATCTAACGATCAAAACTTGGAGACCTTTGGTTTTAAGGGGCCTCAGTTAATAAGAAATAATCAAGGAACTAGATATCCTTACAAGGACAGTGATCTAATATGGATTACTAACTCTAGTTTTGGTGCTGACTATTACTTATACTTTTATAATTGGAAAGTAAAACGTAATGACCTAGTATGCGTAAGTGAAAGAGTACCAGTAACCGCAGTCTTAGAAGTTAAATCGTCAACTATAGAAAAGTATTTAGGTCATTTTCAAGTTTACCCTAATCCTACCAATAGTATGTTGACAATCGAGAGTACGGAAGGAAAGGTATTAGATAAGATTACAGTTTATGATATTTTAGGAAGAAGTGTATTAAAGGAACCTGCTACTAAAACTACGCTTCAAGAGATTGATTTATCGAGTTTATCAAATGGTCAGTATTGTATCAAACTTAATACAACAGATAACTTAAGTTATGCTTACAGGATAATCAAACAAGAGTAATTCAATATTCTTATAGACTGCCTTCTAGTAAGTATATTTCGAATGCCACATTACCTTTATTTATTGATTTAAGCAGTTTAGCTTTTGGATGGTTTATTACTTTATCTCGATGGTGGTGTGGCTCTAGTTTAGAAAAAATAAAGTAGTTTTTTTCAAGGCTCATTTCCTGATTTACTTTTGTGAATTTTGGTTCGGTATTTCTAGAGCCACCATACTTTTGAGTAAGTCCTGTACCTATTAGGAATGTAGTTTGTATCGACGCATTGAATAGTTGGTTTTGTTCCATATATTCTACGATTTCAAGTTGCGCTGGTCCGTAGTCTAAGTAAGACAAATCAATATCGCGCACACTTCTTTTATCAAATAATTGGATAATACTATGTATTAGAAATCCAGCAGTAAGGATTCCAAGCCATACTTGCTTACTCTTGATTACTTCTACAATCAGCCAAGCCATCAATATAATAGCCAAAGGAAGTATAGTCAGGATATATCGTACCGTATAGAAGTTAATTGCACAGAAGATCGAATAGCCTAGAATAGGAATGACTAAGAAAACGAAAAAATCATGAGTATAAAACTTATGATTTTTAGCTGCAAGAATTATACAAGCAATGGATGCTACAATAGATAGCGGCCATCTCTTTTGGTCTGAAAGGAGATTGAGAAATAACGCTTTTAACTTTCCAAAAAATGGATTGAACTCAAAAGTTAACATCCCTGTATGCTCAGGATATAAGTACCAACCATAACTTAGTTTATTGGCTGCAATAAATAAAAGAAAACTAAGTAAAGGGGAAAGTATCAAAACAAGATTTAGTGATTTGAAACTTTTATTTTTTAAACTTGTAAACAGAGCTGCAACAAATAAACAGACTATGAAAGCTATTGCACTTTCTTTGGTCCACACAGCTAGTGAAGCAGAAATAAAATATAAAACCCATTGTTCCTTGTAACAAAAAAATAAGCTTAAAAAACAAAAAAAAGCCAATAATATCTCAGGTAATACCATGCTTGATTGTGCATAAAATATTGGCTGAAAAATCAACAATGCAATTGTAACTAGTG
>CALFUQ010000315.1 GCA_937929885.1 uncultured Saprospiraceae bacterium | reverse complement strand
AGTGGTCAAAATAAATGGAGAAACAGATGCGTCACCAAAATAATCGGTATAATAGTTTTCGCCCCACACACCTATGAAACCCATTTGAACGGCGAGAATAATATCCTTATTAGTTTGAAAATATGGTTTTAGCTGGGCTATATGTTGCAGCACTTGTGCCTTAGAAGCATCGCCATAAGGTGGGCAAATCCAATTTCCACAATCCCCTGTAGGTGCTGTATTGGTATATGAAAAACGGATTATAAGTTTAGCTCCTCCTTTTCTAGCTTCGTCAAAGTCAGCCTGGATAGCGGCCAAATAGCTCGCAGATATTGGACTAGTCACAAAATCATCAAGTACATAATAACGATGAACTAAGGTCGTAGCTACAGAGTATGTTGCTTGCCAAGGTGTATAAGGTATCCTCCAATTTGCTATTGTAGCAGAATCTAAAGGTGCATGGTTGCTAGAAAAAGTGATTGTAGGTCGATAAAATCCACGTTCAGGATTAAGAATGTCTGCCGCAGAAGCAGAATAATTAACAGTTGTAGTTTGAGCAATTAATGGATTGAGGATTAAAAAGCTAAGGAAGATCAATATAGTTGCTCTCATAATGAGTTCATCATAGATAGTGTACTACAAAAGTATTGTTTTGTACCAACTAAACGACTTCGATGTGTAAGAGCTATTGAAAAATAGTACTTATTACTTATGTAAGACTAGTTGTCTTCCTAAGATATAGAATTGAAAGAGTAGAATTAGTTGACGGCAACAAGCTCTTCCATCAACTCTTCAGAGGAAACATACTTATCAGCGGCATCCATTATCGTAACTGCAGTATACCTTTCTACTGCTTGAAAGTTAGCGTTGTAGTGTGCTTCTACCAAAAATCTATTGTACGTATAAAGTATGATGCCCCCTTCTTCTAAGATGTGTGTGTAGACATGCTCACCTCGTAAGTGAGTTTCTGATGCTTGTATATCTGGGTTGGCTAGATTAAATCCTCTTAAGCTTAACATGAGTTCGAGTTGGTTGAGTAGAATAAAAGTAACTTATCATTAGCCTTAGTCCACCTTTTTGTGGGTGTAATTATTACCTATATTTTTTGGTAATACATTTCAACTTGGTCTTGTTAATTTTTGAAGAGATTTAAAAACATAATTGTTAATTTATTTCCAAGTCATTGGTTCTCAATATTTCAGCTTTTCCTCAATCTATAGCTATGACTATGAATCTCCAAAAGAGTTTCATCAAGAAAACCAAGCACTCGCAATTAATTTTAACATACATTTTTTAATCTCTTCATATCTCATACCACTAATTCGGTACGATTACTGATGTATACTTAATATGGGTAACGTAAAATCACAAAATACTAAGCTAACTCATAATCTATATGTGGTGGAGCTAAGTAAAAATGTGTGGAAAGAAAATAAAAAGTTTAGAGATGCTAACCCTCAGTATAATGGAGTACTGGAGTGTCTTTATGTAGGTATGACTAGTCAGACACCGTTAGAAAGATTTAAGAAACATAAGTTAGGTTACAGGACGAAGAAGGGGATTAAAATTTCTTCTTTTTATGTTGAGAAGTATGGTAAGTTTTTGAGACCTAGTCTATATAGCAAGTTTAATCCTATGACTAAAGCTAAAGCAACAAGTGGAGAAGGTCAACTAGCCAATCTACTGCGCAAGAAAGGTTATGCAGTCTGGTGGAACTAATCATTTTATCCTCATTTAGGTTACTGCCATTTACCAGTCATCAAGTAACTTAGATATTTATCAAATATTTACGGATATTATTACCAATTTGGGACCTATTGTGGATTACAAATGGTTGAACTATTAATTGTTCGATTAAGTTTACTTTAAGGTATGATAAGGATATTGTCAGTTTTAGTATTTGCTTTGTTTTCTCAGGCTTTTTTGTTGGGACAATTAAGTAGTTCTAAGCGTATTACAGATGAGTTTGAAGTCAAGATGATTAATGACTTATCCGTATCACCGTCAGGTGATAAAGTAGTCTTTGCTGCAGTAGGAAAAGTATACCTTATGAGTCTCAAGGATGGCAAGCCTAAACAACTTACAAAAGGACAAAACGAATATGAGTTCGAACCATCATTTTCTGCTGATGGTAAAAAAGTAATCTATGCTAGTTGGAATGAAAGCGGTTATGGAAAGATTCATATAGTTGATTTAAAATCTAAGTGGAAGCAAACAGCACTAATTACTGCAGGAATTTACCGAACTCCTCGATTGTCTGAGGATGGTAGACACATAACTTATAAGAAGGAAATAGAGGTGGCTAAAGTAGATACCTCTAATCAAAAAACTGAAGGCCTATACGTTCATAACCTCGCGGAGGGAGACCCTATCAAAATAAATGGCTACGGTGATGAGCCTCAGTATAACAAAGAGGGAGACCGAATAGTATTGCAATCAGGAACTTATAGATTCGGATCATTTGTAAAGACTTTTGAGTCCATCGATCTAAGAGGAGCAAACAAAGAGACTTTGTTTTATGGTAAGTACGGACACGAGTATTCTATTAGTCCTGATTTTAAATGGGTAGCATGGCAAGAGTTAGGTAAGATTTATGTAGTTCCCTTTCCAGCTCAGCCAGTAGGCATCTCCGCTGACAATGAGAATATAGAACCAAAGCAAGTTTCAAACCTTCCTGGTAATAATCTAAGTTGGTCTGATGGAGGTAAGACATTATCCTGGATGATTGCTGATAAGTTGTTTAGTTTAGATGTAGATAATGCTCAAAAACCAAAAATTACAGAAATAGATCTCACTTACAAGGCGGACATACCTAGAGGAGTATTAGCATTTACCAATGCACGAATAATCACCATGGAAGGGAATGAGGTCATAGAACATGGGACAGTTATTGTAAAAGGAAATAAGATAATAGAGATGGGCTTTGACATCCAAGTCCCTAAAGAAGCTCACGCCATAAATTGCAGTGGAAAAACTATACTTCCTGGATTAATTGATCTAGATCCAGCAAGTAATAATTATGATTATAATCTTAGTCCCATACAAGAATGGGAGTATATAGAACTCTTAAGAGCAGGAGTGACTACCAAGCTAGATGGAGGATTTAAAATTGCAAATGGGTTTGCGAATAAGGAATTAATTGCATCAGGCAAGTTAGTTGGTCCGCGGTTGTTGAGTGGGGGAGTAACTATTGCTGAGCAAGATGAAGACTTGTTTTCTGATGAAAGTTATAAGCACTATACGAATTCTAATTTGTTAATAGCATCTTCATTTGGTGTTACTGCAGTGCAGAGTAGTTTTGAGTTAGAAGGAGATAACTTTTTGCAACTTGAGAATATGCAGAATGATACCTCTCTGGTGACGGGTAATAAAATTCATGATACGATTCTCAGTAAGAGTAAGACTGTTGCAGATAATCTTACACTCTTACATAAGTATACATCACACAATGCTAAGCTAGTAGGGCTATCTAATGATCTGGGTAGCATTAAGGTAGGGAAGGTAGCCGATATAATAATTGTAGATGGGAACCCTTTAGACGATATAACAAACCTATCTAAAGTTACTCACACCGTGATCAATGGTAGAGTTTACGAATGTGCTACGATGGAAGAAGTAGGAAACTATCGTAAGAGAATCTCGCGAAATACGAATTCTGCAATCTATGAAAGTCTTAATCGAGCGATGGGATCTGCTTGTTGTGGTTTCCAGCATTGAGGCAGAGTAATGGATAAAGAAATCATCAAACAAGAGCTGGTCTATAAAGCTGTGCGAAGTGGAGGAGCAGGAGGCCAACATGTCAATAAAGTATCTACTAAGGTGCAAATCACATTTGACATAGTCAATTCTTATGGTCTCAATGAAGATGAGAAGGAAAGACTTCTGCAGAAGCTAAATAGTCAGTTAAGTAAAGCAGGAGTGTTGTTCTTAAGTGCAGATGATAGCCGTAGTCAATTCAAGAATCGTACAATTGTGAGTAAGCGATTATTCGAAATACTTACAAATGCACTGGAGGTTCAAAAGAAAAGAAAAAAGAGCAAGCCATCAAAAGCTGCTATCGAAAAACGACTTAAGGAAAAGAAAAAGGCATCTAAGAAAAAAATGAATCGGGAGAAACCTGATCGGGATTATTGATTAGGAGTTTAATGTTTCCAGTTAAAGTTGTAGTAGACACTTCTTGATTTTATCATCCACAAGATTTTCATATCTAAGATCCATTTCATTCTTAGATTTTATAATAGAGGTAATACTTGTCGTTCTTACTCGATCTCCGATATTCATAACGATATCATATTCTAGGTCTCCTTCTCCAGCATTGGTGTGAAAGTCGAGAATAGAAGTTCGAGTTGGCGAAGGGTTTTCACTTTTCCATTTATCAAACCACTGAATTCTTTTCTTTTGCCATTCAGGAGAGTAGAGGGTACATGATGCCCAGATATGAGATTGGCTTGGATCTTTTTGTTCGATGTGTTTCTTGTTTTCATCCCATCTAAAATCATAGAGCTTACCGCGGTCATTGATGACCATAGTGAACGGCTCTATGCCAGTAAAATCAAAGTATTCGAAAAATGCAGGAGCATCTTCATACTTAAAAAACTCTAGTGCCATGAGACCTCTACTTAAGCGGTATGGTGGTACATGGGAATGTTTTACAAATGCACCATTTAAGATACATACCAGCTGATCGGTATCCGAAATTGCAATCCATGTACCCTTAGCTAGAGCGTCTTGAGGGAATAGCAATTTTTTACCGAATCGTCTTTCTAAGATAAGTTTAGATGCTGATCTGCCAGTAAACTCGTCCCGATTAGAGGTAAATAAATAATTGTCATCACCAGTAGGTAAATAAGTAACTGTACACATAATTTCTTTCTCCTCTTTTTACCTAAAGTACAGAGCTAAACGAATTTATAGCCTTGCTTTGCAATAGGCAATGATCTGATACGCTGACCTGTTGCAGCAAACAATGCATTAGTTAATGCAGGTGCTGCAGGTGGTGTGCCTGGTTCTCCTACACCTCCAGGATATTCATCTACATCCATTATGTGAGTTGAAACTTTTGGAGAATGACTTAACCTTACCATGTCATATTGTGGGAAGTTGTATTGATCAACTGAACCGTCAGTCCAAGTAATCTCTCCAAACATAGCTGCTGATAATCCAAAAACTATTCCTCCTTCCATCTGCGCTTCTATCGTGTCTGGATTTACAATTCGTCCACAATCTATAACACAGAAGAACTTATCTATTTTGAATTCTTTTTCTCCTACTTTTTCTATCTCAGCTACTTGACCTACTATAGATCCAAATGATTTATGAAGGGCAATCCCTTTGAATCTATTTGGCTCAGCAGGTGATGTCCAATTACTAATCTCTGCTAATTTATCTAAGACTGCTTCGAATCTTGGATGACCCTTAAGCTTTGATTTTCTGAAAAGATATGGATCCTGCCCAGCTGCATGTGCACATTCATCCATAAATGATTCTGTGAAGTACGCATTCTGCGAACTACCTACACTTCTCCAGAATCCTACTTTTATTGGTAACTCAACATTACCAAAAGCTACTCTCTTATTCTTTATGTTATATGGAAGATGTGCGGCTCCTTCAATAGTCATTATATCTTTTGCTGGAGAAGGTGCCATCATCGAGCCCATCCATCTAGTTATCGCATTATTAGTTACTGATTGCAATGCCATCATGTTGTCCCAAGCATTTATATCTCCATTTTCTTCCACTACAGCTTTAAACCTACTCATCGCTGCAGGTCTGTACATGTCGTTTCTCATGTCTTCTTCTCTTGAGAAGATAGTTTGGATAGGTACACCCTTCATTTCCATCGACACAGCTGCAGCTATCTTGATGAAATCAGGTTCACCTCGCCTTCCAAAACCTCCTCCTAGGTACGGAGTATGAACTAATATTTTGTCAGCGTCAATATTAGTAACATCACTTATCCATGTTTTGACTAGGGATGCTCCTTGACTACCTACCCAAGTTTCTATTGAAGAATTATCCTCTGCAATTTTTACAGTACAGTTAAGGGGTTCCATTGCAGCATGTGCGAGATAAGGTACTTCGTATGTCCCCTCGATAACTGTAGATTTTTCATCTGTCAGTATGCTTTCTACATCACCTTCATTTTCAGGAGTAGCTAACGGAGCTTCATCTAATGTTTCCAGCATTTTTGCTGAGATCATTGCGGTTGATAGATCACCATTCCCTCCATCTTCTTCCTCTACATCAAGGCTCTTAGCTGCATTACTAGCTCTCCAAGTATTGTCAGCTATCACCGCAGCACCAAATTCAGTTAATACCACTTTTTTCACTCCTGGCATTTTACTTATAGCATCTTTATTATTGATAGAGGTTATTTTACCACCAATGGTTTCTGGGTGTCTCATCGCTGCATATAGAAGGCCTTCAGGTCTTGTGTCAATACTAAATTCTGCAGTTCCATTTACCTTTTCTGGGATGTCTAATCTTTGTACTGGTTTTCCTATAACCTTATATTCTGATGGTTTTTTCAGCTCAGGTAGCTCAGTCAGATCTACTTCTTTTGCTGCAAGGGCAAGTTCTCCATATGAGAGTCTTTCATTTTTTTCATTAATTACAAACCCATTTTCTGCTCTACAGCTAGTTGGTTCTACAGCCCACTTATCTGCAGCAGCACTGATAAGCATTTCTCTTGCTGTAGCTCCTGCATAACGCATATTAGTGTATCCATCTCTGATACTTGTACTTCCACCTGTAGTAACCAACGCTAAGGTGCCAGCAACTTTCTCCATCATATCATAGCCATCATAGAAGTTGGGTTCTGAGTTGGACAATAGAAATGTATTTGCATAGGGAGCATCAGGTTGAGGATGTATTACTTTGATTCTAGACATATCAACTTCTAGTTCTTCAGCGATTAACTGAGGTAGAGAGGTGTTAACTCCTTGTCCCATCTCTGCTCGAGGTACTGCTACTGTCACAGTTCCATCTGGAGCAATTCTTAGCCAAGCATTTAAAGATTCTCCTTCGCCCATTCCTGTACCTGAATATTTTTTGACAGCCTTATTCATATACATGTTACCAGCTACACCGATTACTAATCCCGTTGCTAGTAATCCTCCAGTTCCAATGAATGCTCTTCTAGTCCACTTCTGTCCTCTTGTTCTTTCTTTTTTAATTGTCATGATTCTTTTCTTTAAGATTAACCGAGTAGGGTAGCGGATTCTTTTCTGTATTTAGCAGCAGTGTGTATAGCAGCTCTTACCCTCTGGTAAGTACCACATCGGCATATGTTAGTCATAGCTTTGTCGATATCTTCATCTGTAGGTTCTGGTGTAGCATCAAGGAGAGATTCTGCAGCAACTATCTGTCCTGACTGACAATATCCACACTGAGGTACTTGATGTTCTATCCATGCTTTTTGCACCGCAGATAAGTTGCCCTCTGCTGCGATACCTTCTATGGTTTTGATTTCTTTACCTACTGCAGCTACTACAGGTAGTGTGCATGTACGAGTTGCAACTCCATCTATGAGGACAGTACAAGCACCGCATGAGGATACTCCGCATCCATATTTTGTTCCTGTCATGTTGAGCTCATCACGTAGGACCCATAGTAGTGGCATATTGTCCTCTACTGTTATATTGTGGCTTTTGCCGTTGATATTTAACTCCATAATTGTTAGTTAATTAGGTAGAATTGTAATCTAATTAAAATAAAGATAATTGTAATAGAGAAAATTAATTAACTCTGAGTTAAGTTGCAAATTGTCAATAAAGTAGGTTAGAATTAGAGGGCGAATGAACGAATGAGATTACTAAATACTTAGTTTCTTAACCACGCATAGAGTTATGCTTTCAATAACTGTTTTGTTGGCAACTCAGGAAGTACTTGGTTTAAATTGCTCAGATTTTTTGAAATTGTAAAGTAGAAGGTAGTTCCTTTATCTGGTTTTGATTCTACCCAAATTTTTCCTCCGTGTCGGGTCACGATTTTCTTACATAAAGCAAGACCAATGCCTGTACCTTCATAAGCATCTTTGTCATGCAACCGTTTAAATATTTCGAATATCTTTTCCTGATGTTGCTCATCTATTCCGATGCCATTATCAGAGACATAAAATGAATAGAAATCCTTATCAAAGCTATTTTGTGCAGATATGTTGACAACTGGCTTAGGATTTTCATTAAACTTTATGGCATTATTAATTAGGTTGTAAAATAACATTGCCATTTGATTTTTCTCACACACAATAGTAGGTAGTGTCCCGATGTCGATAGTGACATTTTTATTTTTAATTAGCCTTGCTAAGTCGAGTAATTTTTCTTCTACTATGTGTTTTAATGATGCTTCACTAAAATCTAAAACTGTACCACCGACTTTAGAAAAAGTCAGAAGATTCTTTATTAACAGTCCCATTCTTCCTATCCCTCCTTTCGCAAAGTCAATATATTTAAATGCATTATCATCTAATACATCGGTATACCTTTTTTCTAGAAGATCAATGAAGCTACCTGTGATTCTTAAGGGTTCTTGCAAATCATGAGAAGCAATATATGCGAATTGCTCGAGCTCACTATTCGACCTCTTAAGTTCCTCATTAGTTGTTTGTAATGTTTTCTCAATCTTATTTCTTTCTTCGATCTCCTTGTTCAGAGAATCGTTATATTTTTTTAAGGCTTTATTCCTTTCTTGGATTCTATTAGTATAGAGTTTTATGGCTAGGTATATGAATAATGAAAGTAGTAAAAGCATTAAAAATTTAGCAAGCGTAGTTTCAAGGAAACCAGGCTTAACTGTTATGTCTAAGGAAGCCCCTTCTTCGTTCCAGATACCTACCTCATTTGCTGCTTTAACTTTGAATGTATATTTGCCATGATCCAGATTAGTGTAAATAGCAGACTCATTTTTATCAATATATTTCCAGTCGAGATCAAACCCTTCTAGCATGTATGCAAATGATAATTTTTCTGGTCGAGTATAATCTAAGGCTGCAAAATTAATTTCGATGGTATAATGATCTGGTTGTACTTCAATATGGTTATTGTGAATAACATTGATTTGTTTCTTTTGATCTTTACTCAAAATCGAAGTTTCAGTGACGCTCACTATAGGAGGACTAGTATTTGTCTTGTGAGTGGTTGTATTTACTTTAGTAAAACCCTTGAAATGTCCAAAATATAAATCGCCATTCTTTCCTGAAACCG
>CALFUQ010000314.1 GCA_937929885.1 uncultured Saprospiraceae bacterium | reverse complement strand
ATTTCTTTGATTACTTCTACTTCTTGAGGTATTGTTACTTCTTTGATTACTTCTACTTCTTTGATTACCTCCTTGATTACTTCTTTCTCCACTATTGTCTCGACAGGCACTTCTTTAATTACCTCTACTTCTTTGATCACTTCTACAGGGACCTCTTTTATTACTTCTACTTCTTTGATCACTTCTACAGGCACTTCCTTAATTACTTCTACAGGTACTTCTATAGTTCTAGTATCTGCCATAGCAGTAGTATAGTTACCTTCCAACTCAGAGTACTGAGCTTGTAGGGCAGCATATGCTTTATCTTGTTTCCTAGCTTCTTTTACAAATTGAGTTGTATCTGGAGCGCCTGATGTACCTAGAAGGTATCCTAGAAAGGCTCCGACAGCTGGTAATAAAAACCATAATATTGAACACATTTTATATTGATTTTAGATTTTCTTAAATATTAATTCTTCGTGGGTTACTTATTGTTTTATCTCAGCAAATTTTGCTCCGATACCCTTAAGTAGCACACCATCTTTGGTGCAAGCTGATTCTAGCATTTCACTATTAGTTGTTAGTTGGGTTCCACTGATGCCAGAATCTTTTAGATATTCTCTTACACTTTTGGCTCTTGCTACACCTAGGTTATCATAATCAGATGCATTCTCCTCTCCATCTACGTAGTAGCCAGTAAGTTGCATGAAACGATCAGGGTTCTCAGAAAGATGATCAGCAACTTGAGCGATAATGTTTAAGAAATCTTCAGAAGGGGCTAATTGCGATTCTTCAGACATGTTAAATCTGAAATTTTCTGAAGAAGAGGCAATGAAGTCACCGTCTTCGAATTCAATATCAGTGATGCATTCACCATCAACTGCTGCTGCTCCAACGGCACTTGTGGCTGTTTCTGCACCTGTAGCAACTGTATTGTTACAGCAATTTTTACAAAGGAAGTAACTTGCTATAAACCATAGAAATAATAAAATTAAGTATAAGGGTCTCATAAGACTTGAGTTAAAATTTAAAGTGTATTAATAAATTATACAAAAACTGACACCTCAATAATTCGAAACAGAGTTGTTTCTGACTGGTCGCTGGAAGAATTGCTTTTATTTTTGGACTAAGATCTCGCAAAAAACTGATCGAAAATTGGTGTTATTGTTAAGTTTGATCTAATTAAGTTATACAATTCAATTATCATTCCACTAACTGTGGGCTAAGAATAAAATATTATAAATGAGCGTAATATACATCTGTCTCATTTCTAGGGATATTCATAATACAAAAAGCTCCCATACTTCCTTTACAGTCCTCCATAAGGTCGAAAACAGTGCAGGATTTAGGCAATCCAGCAAAAATTAGTGTGAAATAGTTATCTCCTTTCTTCATCTCTTGCCATGCAGGATAGTAGCAGATGTTCTCAGCATGTATAAGCTCGGACACATGATCTGAGTTGTGTGGATATAAGTGTGTTGTAGGCCAAATCCTCATATACATTCCTGATGGAGAAGCGTTACTTAGGATGCAGTGTACTACAACTTGCCCTGCCTCATGGATTTGAGTTTCAAGTTTAGAAAGCAAATCTGGGGATATCTCTATCTTGGGCTTGGTTATTATTGTTGTCACAAGACGAAATTAGCATGAAGTTGCTAAACCTTCATATTAGAAAACGTTATAATATATATTAAAAAATTCGTAATATTATCCTTCAAATAATTAGAAAATGAAAACATTCGTATACTTATTAATTACGACCATGGTTATGTTGTCAGTAATATCATGCTCTGACAAACCTGCTAGACCTTCATCAGTACTCACGCAAAGTCAGATAGATGCAGCGAACGCAAGAGCTGCAGCAGATGCAAATTCTACTGCTATCACACCACCTGCATCTAATACACCAGAGCCTCCACAAAACGCTGCAGGAGTATGGCATTACACTTGTTCTAATGGATGTGCGGGAGGTGGGGGATCTGCTACTGCATGTGCGACATGTGGTTCTACTCTAGTACATAATCAAGGATATCATAGTACACCTGCAGCCGCAACAACTTCTATAGGAGGGGACGCAGCGGGTGCTACAGCTGTAGGCGCTCCAGCTGCTGGCTTGCCGTCTACGATAACTCCTAACATAGCTACTCCACCAGAGCCAGCTCAAAATGCTGCTGGAGTATGGCACTATACCTGTTCTAATGGATGTGCGGGAGGAGCTGGATCTGCTACTGCATGTGCGACATGTGGATCTACTTTAGTTCACAATCAAGGATATCATTAAGAATCAAGAATTCAAATAATACAATAAAAAAAGTCCAAATTTCAAGATTGAAATTTGGACTTTTTTATTCCTTTAATTTTTTCTTCAGCTTAGAAGTCTTTTGGACACCTAGCTTTTTTCTCTGATAGCTTGTCCCAGATAGGAGCAAACTTAAAGATCATAGTCACATTAGTGATTACATACCAATCATTCTCTTTAGAGTTACCTCTATCTAGATCAGCTGTTATATCTTTGTCGAATCCTAACTCTCCACCCCTGTATGAAAGGTTAACTGCATCTTCTCCATTATGAGATAGCAACATGTCCAGTGGTACATAGGTCTTACTTACATCATCGAGATAATCAGTGAATGTCCACCTCTGTGTCAAGTCAGCACTTATACTCACGTAATCATTTATCGTATATCTCATACCGAAACCCATTGGTATACTAAACTCAGTTAAGTTATATTTTTTACGATCTGAAAATTCTGGTGTTCCTTGTCCTTCAGTTCCCAGAGGTTGTAATGGTATCCATGCGCCTTCAAAGTTTGCTTTAGGATTAAATCTAAATACATTAAATCCTGTAACTACATATGGATGAAAAGCCAGATTACTCATAAACTGAAATACATTAAGTCCGTAAATCTCAACATTTAAACCCGCCTCTTGCAACGAAGATTCAAAGTGTAGATTACGCTCAAGTCTCCAAGTGTCGGAAGCTTGATTGTCATAACCAGACATAGATGTAACAGTGATTTTCCCCCTTACAGTGATGATATCATTGATCTCGTAACCTAAGTGTACTCCAAATGCTGGATGTGGGTTACCGAAACTTATTCTTGCCGTACCCGGCGTTAAGTCTCCTTGATAATTTGTCGCACCTAACATCACTCCAAGCTCAAATCTTTGGGCGTTTACATCTGATGTTTGTACGATAAATATTATTCCTAGTAGGAATAGCAGTTTATTTATTCTCATTACAAAACGGTTTAAGGTCTCAATTAAGTAGACCCCGTTTTGAATGACTTCCTTTTTACATTACCAAGTGATTTAGTAAGCTACTTGTCATTATAGTCTTGTTTAATGAAATAAGATATGAAGCAGGACCAATGAAATGCCAAGTACTAGTCCTATTACAGTAATGGATTTATCCTGATTATCAATAAGATTCAATCGTACTTTTTTTCTTTCTATTAGAGAATGATACATTACAAAAAGCATAAGAGCGATGACAATAACCCACATTGCTCGGACAAAATAATTGAGCTCAGTTCCGTAAATGTATTTGAGTCCAAAGTTGATTGGAAAAGTAATTAAGAAGAAGATAACTGCAGCTTTCTTGTTGGGGGATATTAACAATACTGCTGCACATATCAAGACTACTATCCCGCAGTTGATATAATATCTGAGTTCATTGAGGGTATGTGTGAATGCTTGATCAGGATTTTCAAATTTGAAGTATAATAAGACCATTCCCATGGTTATACCTGTAATCAAAGAGAATATTATCATTTTCCTGCCTGCAGATACTAGCTGCTTATCATTAGCATCTTTATTAATATACCCTTGGTAAATATCAATAGACCATAGCGTTGCCAATGAATTGAAAGTAGAATCTATGGTACTCATCAATGAAGCAAATAATGCGCATAATATTATTCCTCTAAATCCAGCAGGGAGGTAATTAGTCACTATGTATGGGAAGGCTTGATCTGGTTCGGCTAATCCTCCTTCGCCAAGCATACCATACAGAGCAATTCCTGGTATGATGATAATAATAGCCATGAAGTATTTCATTACACCACCTACCATTAACCCGATTTGAGCATCCTTTAAGCTTTGCGCAGCTAGTGACCTTTGGATTACTGTTTGGTTAGCGCACCAGTAATTGATGTTGAGTAAGAACATACCTCCAAGGGAGATCCACGGCAGTGTAGGATGATCAGCAGGCAAGTGTAGGTGCATTCTGTCTCCTGTTTTGACATAGAGTTGATCCCAGCCTCCTAGTTGATTCACTGATACTATGGTCACCATGATACCACCAATAAGTAAAATAGAAAACTGAAGTATATCAGTCCTCACCACAGCACTTAAACCACCGAATAGGGTATAGATAGCCGAGAAGACACCTAAAGCGATGATGATAACAGTAATGCGTACCATCCTATCTTCACTTATAAATGACAGTAGATCTGCAAAAACCAATTCTGCTGCATATGCTCCCCAGAACAGTGCTGCACCCAAACCGATAGTAGCAAACAAACTAATATTGGCAATAGAATAAACTAGACTGGTAGTCTTACCAAGTTTCAACTTAATAAACTGGGTGATAGTTATTACTCTTTCCTTAAGATAAAACGGAACGAAAATAAATGCAGCCATAAGGAGCCCAGTCACCGCATTGATTTCAAGGTTAGCTTGTGCCAGACCAAATAAATAAGCTGATCCCATCATCCCAAGAAATTGATAACCAGAAACATTAGTGGC
>CALFUQ010000313.1 GCA_937929885.1 uncultured Saprospiraceae bacterium | reverse complement strand
ATCGCTGAAAAAATATTAAAAGGAAATGCAATCATTGCAAAGCATGGTGAAGATCTAGCGGGGTTCTGTTACATCGAGACTTTCAGCAAGGGAGAATATGTATCTAACTCTGGACTTATAGTAGCTCACAAGTACAGAGGCAATGGTCTATCTAAAGAGATCAAAAAAATAGCTGTCAAGTACGCTCGTGACAAAAACCCAAAAGCAAAACTATTTGGGATTACCACTTCGGATATAGTCATGAAGATAAATTCTGAACTAGGCTATATCCCTGTATCATTTAAACACCTTACAACCGATGAGGAGTTTTGGAAAGGATGTAGCAGCTGCGTAAACTATGATGTGCTAACTCGTAATGATAAGAAGATGTGTCTATGCACTGGTATGCTTGCAAAATCAAAAGAAGAAATGGAATTTGACTTAACTCATATGATAAAACAAAACGACCAAAAAACTAATGAAAAATAAAGAGATCGTATTAGCTTATAGCGGAGGACTAGATACATCATTTTGTATTCCTTACTTGATAGAGCAAGGCTTTATTATACATGCCGTATCTATCAATACAGGAGGCTTTAAGAAAGCGGAGCTTGCAGACATGAAAAAACGTGCTTTAGCTCTCGGCGCTAAAAAATATAAGAGTATAGATATTAGTAAAGCTTACTACAAGCAATGTGTGAGATATCTATTGTTTGGGAATATCTTGCGAAATGATACTTACCCACTTTCGGTAAGTTCAGAGCGAGCTTTTCAAGCTTTAGCAATTTTAAAGTACGTGCAAGAAGTAGGCGCTAAATATGTAGCACACGGAAGTACTGGCGCAGGTAATGACCAGATAAGATTTGATATCATATTTGAAAGTCTTGCCCCAGAGGTAACTATCATCACTCCTATCAGAGATAACTCGCTGTCAAGAGCATCAGAAGTTGCTTACTTAAAAAAGCATGGCTTTAAATGGTCATCTAAGAAAAAAGATTACTCTATCAATCAGGGTATCTGGGGCACAAGTGTAGGAGGTAAAGAAACATTAACCTCGCATCTCGGATTACCAGAAAGCGCCTACCCTTCTCAACTAAAGCTTAAGAAGTCGAGAGAGATAAGCATTACTTTCAAAAAAGGAGAACCAACTCATCTCGCTGGTAAGAAATATAATAATCCAATAGATCTGATTAATAAATTAAATGACGTAGCTTCTAAATATGCTATCGGTCGAGATGTGCATGTAGGAGATACGATCATAGGGATAAAGGGGCGTGTAGGATTTGAAGCAAGTGCAGCACTGATATTAATCAAGGCTCATCACTTGCTAGAAAAGCATACATTATCAAAGTGGCAATCCCACTGGAAGAAACAACTAGCAGATTGGTATGGCATGTTATTACATGAAGGGCAGTACCTAGAACCATCGATGAGAAACATAGAAGAGTTTCTAGAAAGCTCTCAAAGGTATGTAAGTGGAAAAGTTACCATCAAACTTAAACCTTACGCTTTCGAATTAGTGGGTATCGAGTCAAAACATGATTTGATGAATTCTACATTCGGATCTTATGGTGAGGCTAATCTTGCTTGGACAGGTGACGATGCAAAAGGATTCACAAAGATCTTATCTAACCAGCATAAAATATTCTATGCTGTGAATAAAGAAAAGCTGAGCTTATGATCAAGGCAGGAATCGTAGGAGGTGGTGGTTACACAGCAGGAGAGCTTATTAGAATTTTGCTAAATCATCCTGAGGTAGAGCTTACTTCAGTGATGAGTAATAGTCAAGTTGGAAAAGTACTATCAGAAACGCATAGTGATCTTATTGGCGAGACTGACTTAAGGTTCTCTGATAAGTTTGATCCTGATGTCGATGTCGTGTTCCTGTGTAGAGGTCATGGTAAGTCACAACCCTTTCTAGAACAACATAACATAGGAGATGACACCGCTGTTATAGATCTAAGTCGAGACTTTAGAATGGAAGATGGTAGTCACAACTTCACTTATGGGTTACCAGAACTTCAAAGAGAAAAAATAAAAGCTACTAAAAGGATTGCAAACCCGGGATGCTTTGCTACTGCAATGCAACTATGCCTTTTGCCCTTGGCGAAAGCTAATCTCATAAAAGATGAGATACACATTAATGGGATTACTGGCTCAACAGGGGCAGGTCAATCTAAATTAGATACAACTCATTTTAGCTGGAGAAATAATAACATCTCTGTCTACAAGGCATTTAATCATCAGCATCTTACTGAGGTAAATCAGTCTATTGGAATGCTACAAGGAAAATTTGATAAGCATATCAA
Organism: uncultured Saprospiraceae bacterium; assembly: GCA_937929885.1. Classification (GTDB taxonomy): domain Bacteria; phylum Bacteroidota; class Bacteroidia; order Chitinophagales; family Saprospiraceae; genus CALFUQ01. The sequence goes on along the minus strand of CALFUQ010000313.1, from coordinate 3,744 downwards.
TTTTATCCCGATGAGAGGAGATTTTACAAGAGGGATATTTATTAGTCTTTATACAGAGACTGATAAATCTGAAGAAGAATTGATTTCTTTATTCAAAGGATACTACGCTAATCATCCTTTTACACATGTTTCTGATGAAAACATTGCGATTAAGCAAGTAGTAAATACTAATAAAGCAATCCTTCATGTAGAAAAACATAATGGAAAAGTATTTGTAACCAGCATCATAGATAACTTATTAAAAGGGGCTTCCGGACATGCAGTCCAAAACATGAATCTTAGTTTCGGACTAGAAGAAACTATGGGACTTAAATTAAAATCAACAGTATTCTAAAAATGACTTCGTTATGAAAATGTTTGATGTATACAGCGTCTACGATGTAGAGTTGGTAAAAGGTCAAGGAGCCTATGTTTTTGATAAGGCTGGAAACAAGTATTTAGACTTTTACGGAGGTCATGCTGTTATCTCCATCGGCCATACTCATCCACATTATGTGAGCAGACTTACGGGACAAATAGAAAAATTAGTTTTTTACTCTAACTCTGTTGTTAATACTTTACAAGATCAGTTAGCGGAAAAGCTAGCCAAAGTGAGTGGTATAGAAGGTTACGATTTATTCCTAGTTAACTCTGGTGCAGAAGCAAATGAGAATGCACTTAAGCTAGCATCGTTTGGCAATGGAAAGTCTAAAATCATTGCACTAAAGAACGGTTTTCATGGGCGGACTTCTGCGGCCGTAAACGCAACAGATAACAAAAAAATACAGGCTGCTCTTAACAAAGGATTTGAAGTAGAGTATCATGCAATTGATGATGTAGATTCGATTGTAGCATCTATTCAAAAGAATGATGCGTGTGCCGTGATCCTTGAAGCGATTCAGGGCATTGGTGGAATGGATTGTATAACTGCAGAAGCATTGGCCAAAATTTCTGCTACATGTAAGGAACATAACACAGCATTAATCCTAGATGAAGTGCAAGCAGGGTATGGCAGATCAGGATCATTCTTTGCGTATGAGATTGCTGATATCAAACCAGATATTATTAGTATGGCAAAGGGAATGGGAAATGGCTTTCCTATCGGAGGCTTGCTTATTAACACAGAGAGTTATAAAGCAAAAAAGAGCATGTTAGGTACAACCTTCGGGGGCAACCACTTAGCCTGTGTTGCAGGGCTAGCTGTCTTAGAGGTAATAGAAAAAGAAAACCTAATACATAATTCTAAACATCTGGGTGAACAATTAGCAAACTCGATAAAGGATATCCCAGAAGTAAAACAACTTAAAGGTCGAGGATTAATGATCGGTGCAGAATTTGATTTTCCAATTAAAGAGTTAAGAAAGCACTTGGTACTCAATCATAGTTTGTTCACTGGAAGCTCTAAAAACCCAAATATGCTTAGACTGCTTCCACCACTTAACATAAACCCATCACACGCTGATGAGTTTATAGAAAAGCTTAAAGCAGGAATCAAATCTTATACTAATAAAACAATGGCAACTGCCTAATATGGAAAATTTTTACTCAGCTGATTCGGTAAATGATATTGAAGCTCTAGTTGATAAAGCTTTGAAGCTAAAGACAGATCCATTTGTTGATCAAAGTCATAAAGGAAAAACAGCCGTATTACTGTTTTTTAACCCAAGTCTCCGAACAAGAATCAGCACTCAGAAGGCAGCGCAAAATTTGGGCATGCATGCCATCACCATGAATGCAAACCAAGGTTGGAAGTGGGAAATGGAGGATGGAGCAGTAATGAAATTTGATACCTCTGAGCATATCAAAGATGCTGCGAGAGTCATAAGCAAATATGCGGATGTAGTCGGTATACGCGCTTTCCCTGGTTTAGAGAATCGGGATAAGGATTATCGAGATGAGGTGATGCACGCCTTCATGAAATATGCTGAAGTGCCCTTGGTAAATTTAGAGTCTTCAATTTTGCACCCTTGTCAATCTTTAGCCGACCTAATTACCATCAGAGAAACGCAAAGCAAGAAAAAAAATAAAGTGGTGCTTAGCTGGGCACCTCACCCTAAAGCATTACCGCAAGCAGTATCTAATTCTTTTTTGGATTGGATTACTAAAACAGAAAATGAGCTAGTAATAACACATCCTAAAGGATACGAATTAAATGAAAGGTTCACTAAGGGCTGTACGATCGAATACGACCAAGCGAAAGCCTTTGAAGGAGCAGATTATATCTATACAAAGAATTGGTCTTCATATGAAGATTATGGAAAAATCTTAAACACTGACGAATCATGGATGATTTCTCAGGACAAAATGAACCTTACCAATAATGGGAAGTTTATGCATTGTCTACCAGTGCGAAGAAATGTTGTTGTTACTGATGAAGTGATTGATTCTGAAAACTCATTGGTGTTTCAACAAGCAGAAAATAGAGTTTACGCAGCACAAGCAGCGATACATTCATTACTAAGTAAAAGCATATAAAGCGTCTTTGTACGCAGATAATTAAATCATGTTAGGATTATGCTGGAAAACAAAAAGCATACAATCCATTAGATATAAAATTAAGTAAATGAAAAAAGAGGATCTGACTATAGTTAAAATTGGAGGGAAGCTTATCAATGAAGAAGATAAGTTGAATAAAGTGCTAGATATCTTTAGTGAGATAGATGGGCAAAAAATCTTAGTGCATGGAGGTGGTAGAGAAGCTACTACTATGGCAGAAAAGCTAGGTATAGAAACTAAAATGATACAAGGGCGGAGAATAACCGATGCAGAAACGATCAAGTTAGTCACGATGGTTTATGCGGGTGGTATCAATAAAAGAATCGTAGCCCAACTCCAAAAAAGAGATATCGATGCAATAGGCCTTAGTGGCGCTGATGCTAACATCATACAGTCACATAAAAGAATTACAGACGAGATAGACTTTGGTTTTGTCGGAGATATAGATAAAGTAAATGATGCCCGCTTGATGATGATGTTAAACATAGGATTAGTACCTGTACTCTCTCCTATCACTCACGATAAAAAAGGACTTTTACTCAACACCAATGCAGACACCATTGCTGCCATGATAAGTATGGCATTTGTTTCCACACATAATGTGCATCTGAAATTTTGTTTTGAGTTTCCTGGGGTGATGTATGATATGAATGATCCGCTCAGCATCATTCCAGAGCTAACAGAATCGCAAATCCCAGAGATGGTACAAAATGGAACCATTAGCAAAGGCATGTTACCAAAAATTAAGAATGGATTTAATGCTAAGTCAAGTGGTGTAGAACAAGTATCTATCTGCGGTATAAGCAATTTATTAGATTCTGAAACTGCAACTACACTTATTTAATGAGTTCACAAATTCATATAGAAGCAGAAGAGCTTTTAAAGTCTTTGATTAAAACACCATCATTCTCCAAGCAAGAAGATGGTACTGCTAATATTATCGAGACTTTTTTAAAATCTAAATCTATTATCTATGATAGATGGGATAATAATATTATTGCTAAGAATAAACACTTTGAAAGCAAGAAGCCAACTGTAGTGCTCAACTCACATCATGATACAGTGAAGGTAGTAGACGGGTGGACCAAAGACCCTCATGGAGCAGAGGTTTCGGATGGCAAACTTTACGGATTAGGAAGTAATGATGCAGGTGCTTCATTGGTTGGACTCATTAGTTGTTTTTCTCATTTTTATGAGAAAGAGCTGGAATTCAACTTAGTGCTAATTGCTTCTGCGGAAGAAGAAATTTTTGGGCCCAATGGAATCAAA
>CALFUQ010000312.1 GCA_937929885.1 uncultured Saprospiraceae bacterium | reverse complement strand
TCTGCAGGATTAACGCATCTATAACAGAATAATCACAAATTTAAGATCGAAAGTAAATTAGTATAATCTTATATTTAGAATCACTTTCGAAAAAACTATTTACACGATGAAATTACTATTTAGATCAACAGCTGTACTGTTCTTTTGTATTGCTTTAATCAGCTGCGGAGGCCGAAAAGGGCCAGCTAAATTGTTAGTCTTTAGCAAGACAGCAGGGTTTGTCCATAACTCTATCCCAGAAGGGATAGCCGCTATCCAAAAGCTAGCCTCTGAAAACGGGATGGAGGTCGATACCACTTCTGATGCATCTAAGTTTAATGATGAGAACTTAGAACAATATGCCTCTGTTATCTTTTTGAATACTACGGGTGATGTACTAGACTTTTATGAAGAGGTAGCATTCCAAAGATATATTCAAGCTGGAGGAGGATTCGTAGGTGTACATGCAGCTACAGACACAGAGTATGGATGGTCATGGTATGGTGAGTTAGTGGGTGCTTATTTTAAATCTCACCCTCAGATACAAGAAGCTAAGTTTAATGTAAGTGACCATGAGTGTGATGCATGTTCGGCGGCATTAGAAGCTGAGTGGCTAACAACTGATGAGCTCTACAATTTTAAAAATATAAATGAAAATGTAAACGTCATCATGAGTGTAGATGAGACTAGCTATGATGGGGGAGAGAATGGTGATAATCACCCAATGGCATGGTATCATAACTTTGATGGTGGTCGCGCTTTCTATACAGCACTAGGTCATACCAAGGAGTCATATGAAGATCCAAAATACTTAGGTCATCTGTGGGCAGGAATTAACTATGCAGTAGGAGGCAATAAAAAATTAGATTACTCCAAAGCTACAGTTACGCTACCATCAGATCCAGCGAGATTTACAAAGGTTCAATTGTCAGTAGGAGAGTTTTATGAGCCTACAGAAATGGCCCTGCTTCCTGGTGGGGATATTCTAGTTGCAAATCGTAGAGGAGACTTAATGCTCTACAAAGAAGGAGCAGAAAAAATGAAAACTGTAGCTACGCTAGATGTATATGCTACTACTGATGTAAAAGGAGTAAATGCAGAAGAAGGATTTATGGGTTTACAAGCTGATCCAAATTTTGCTGATAACAATTGGTTGTATGCATTCTACGCGCCGACAGGAGATGAGTGGGTCAACAGGCTTTCGCGATTTAAATTTATCGATGATGAATTAAAAATGGAAACGGAGCAAGTCATTCTTGATGTGGCAAGTGATAGAGATATCTGCTGTCATACTGGAGGGTCGATTGCTTTTGGACCTAATGATGTATTGTATTTATCTACTGGAGATAACTCTACTCCATTTGATGAGGCTGGCGCTACTTATGTAAACAATGGCTTTGCGCCATTAAATGACTTGCCAGGTAAAAAACAATATGATGCAAGAAGGTCATCTGGTAATACAAATGACCTAAGAGGAAAAATACTTAGGATCAAGGTAAATGAAGATGGAACATATGATATTCCAGCGGGTAATTTATTTCCTCCAGGTACGGAGAAAACTAGACCTGAGATTTTCACTATGGGACATAGAAATCCTTATCGAATATCAGTAGATCCTAAACATGGTTGGGTATACTGGGGTGATGTAGGTCCTGACTCTAGAGAAGATAAATTGGAAGAGAGAGGGCCAAGAGGATATGACGAACACAATGTAGCTAGAGAGGCAGGTAACTATGGTTGGCCACTTTTTATAGCTGACAATCAGGCATATTTTGACTATGATTATTCTAATGGTAAGTCAGGTGTGCAGTTTGATCCAGCGGCACCTATTAATGATTCTAAAAATAATACTGGACTCAGGGAATTGCCACCAGCTAAACCAGCGTACTTATACTATGACTATGGTGAATCTAAGATTTTTGATGGAGTGACGAGCGGTGGTAGAAATGCTATGGCAGGTCCGACTTTTTACAAAGATCTTGTCAAGGGAGAAAGTCAATTACCAGATTACTATGATGGAAAAGTAATAGTGTATGATTGGATGAGAGGATGGATGAAAGCGGTAACGTTTAGAGAAGATGGCACGGTAGAGCGGATAGAGCCATTTGCATCTAACATAGAAGTGTCTAATCTGATAGATATGGAGATGGGACCTGATGGTCGAATATATCTTTTGGAATATGGATCAGGATGGTTTAGTGCTAACGAAGATTCAGGATTAGGTTATATCCAATATAACGCTGATAATCTACCACCTAAACTTCAAAATTTTGATGTAGACAAGAGCTCAGGGAATGCACCATTGACTGTAAAGTTATCGGCAGAAGCTAGTGACACAGAAGAAGGAGAACTCACTTATCTATGGGATTTTGGCGATGGTAATACTCAAGAGACTAAAACGTCAAGTATCGAGTATACTTATGCTGACGCTGGGTCTTATAATGCTTCAGTAGAGGTAATGGATGCTAATAATATGAAAGCAAAAAGTGGAATCATATCTCTAGTATCTGGTAACTCGAGACCAGTATTAGATATCGCTATAGAGGGAGGTAATTCTTCTTTCTTTATGCCTGGTGTTCCAGTAAATTATAAGGTAACAGTTTCTGATGCTGAAGACGATGTGGTAGGGATAGATCTTAGCAATGTATTTGTAGGTGTAGAGTATATGGAAGGTTTTGATGAAGCTTCTCTCACATTAGGTCATAAGCAACTATCATCTTCTGAGTTGGGAGAAGGACTAGTAATGTCTAACACCTGTAAGACTTGCCATAAGCGAAATGAAAAATCTATCGGGCCCACGTATGTAGACGTAGCTGCTAAGTATGCAGGTCAGCCAGACGCCAAAGAATATCTAGTTGGTAAGATCATAGGTGGTGGTAATGGAGTTTGGGGAGATGTAGCTATGCCTGCCAACCCGACACTAGAAGGAGGAGATGCGAATAAGATTGTAGACTATATTTTATCTCTTGCCAAAGACGGTAATGAAAGCTTGCCAGCGAAAGGCCAAGTCATTGCTGACCAAAGTGCTCAGGGTAAAACAATGGTATTGACAGCTTCCTATGTGGATCAAGGTGCACCAGGAGCAAGTTCTCTTAAAGGAGTTAAGCGTGTAGCGCTAGCAAGTAATACGGTATCAATGGCTGCGGCTAAGGAGGTTAATGAATTTAATCCAGTTGAATTTGGTGGAATGAGTCTCCTGATTATGCCTAAAGGTGGAGGCCACTTCTCTCTAGAGGAAATAGATATGAGTGGAGTTGATAAAATGACGATAGGTGTTGGTTGGCAGAGTCCTCCTGATGTCAATATAGAAATGGAAGTGCGACTAGGATCTCCAGAAGGTGAATTAATAGGGAAGGGTAGTCTCACACCGCCAGAGAAGGATAGCGAACAAGGTGCAATCCCGATAAAACTTAGTAAGGATATAAAAGGCAAGGACAATAAGATATTCTTTGTTTATAATCCAAAGTCAGAAGACAAGATGGGAATGCTAACTTTTGTAGCAGTAGCCAATGTTACTTTTGAAGGGGAGTAGAAGTTTTCTATTTTTTCCCCTATCCGATTTCTAATGAATTCGAAACCACTTTCTTCAATTCAATGGAGAAAGTAAGAGCGTGAATTATTCCCTCTCCATTTGTAATTGGAGAGGGCTAGGGTAATTAAAATTAAAGCAGTTTATGCTTGGAACTGATTAATTGTATTTATTCAATAAAGTAGCATGTTCCTACGCGTTCTTTGCAATTAAAAACATCCACAAAATCATCACTACACAAGAGATCTTTTGCGTCACTGCTAGTATTCCAAAACCTCCTGGTGCATAAACTAATGCGTTGCAGAATACTAGTAGGCTGATAGCAAGTACACCTAAGTAATAAGGTTTGTGATGCTCATTTTCTTTCAGTGATTTCAGCAATAAAAGCATAGCAAAGAATCCTAAAATACTGCCGATAAGAATCACCTTATCGTGATAACCAGTGAATAAAAATGACCCGATTATTAGGGCTGGTACTGCGAGAGTCTGTGCTATTATTTTTTCTCTTTTATTATCTATGAGTTGTATAGGAACCGCTATCCAAAAACAAACAAAACTGAAAGCAGCGGTTATAGTTGCCAATTTAGCAAAGATCATCCCTGGGTTAGATAAGCCAGTAGGAGTTTGTAGCTTAAAAAGATCACACCAATAATCTGATACAAAGTTAAAACCAACAGTTCCAGGAGTCGATCCAGGGTACTTGATAATAGCTAGAGTAGCTAATACCACAGCAACTATCAGAGCAGCAAAAAACCCTAAAATCAGCAGTTTACTGATGTTTAATCTCAATTTAGATTGGTTAATTTTCTTTTATTAATGGTTAAAACTTTTGTCTCAATTTAAGATTTTTTATAATTTGAAATTAAATACATTTATAAATAGCTATGGCTGATAAGCTTAATAAGTTTAAGAAATTAGGTAAGACTTTTGATAAAGAATTTAAAGCAAAGAGTGCTGAGTTAAAACCTAAAAAAGGACTTAACCCATATAAGAAAAAACAACATAGAAAACCTCTTGATATTTATATAGAGGACGAAGAAGAATAGTTATTGGCCACTAGCTAAAAATACCGTTCCCGATATCGTCTCTTGGAATGTAGATCCATCTTCTCGATAGCCTTCATATCTGAGAACCCATGAGTAGTTTCCTTGGCCTAGTAATTTGCCTCTCGCCTTACCATTCCATTGGTTATCAATATCAGTAGTTTTAAACACTTTGTTGCCCCATCTATCGTAAATCTGCAATTCCATTGAAATAACATCCTCTCCTAAAACACCGAACTGCTCGTTTAAGATATCTGCCGAACTGCCTGGAGAAAAAGCATTAGCCATGTATATCTGAGTAGGGCATTGCTCTAGTATGAAAACGCTGTCAGTACCAGTACATCCTTTCTCGTCAGTAAACTCTAGTATGTAATCACCTTCAGAATCTGCATCAATAAATCTCACGTTCTGTCCATCACTCCAGAGATAGGATTCGAAATCACCACCATCTAGAATCGGTACCTTATTTGTTTTTTCACAAAGTGTTTCATCTTCACCTAAGTCATGGATTGGAGTAGGGTTGACTGTTACTTCAGTAGAATCAGGGAATGTAGCACAACCAGATACTATGCCTATCACTTCGTAGATGCCAGACATATTAGGTTTCGCATCTTCTATAATTGGATACTGCTCTTCAGCAAAATAATCTAAAGGCCCATTCCATTCGAAACTTACTCGACCTCCCTCGGGCACATCTATACCGCTATCCTCTACACTAAAACTTATAGGCTCATCCTCACATAATTCTATTACTGGAATCGATTCCACCGCTTGTCTTAAGCTGACAATCATTTCTCTAGTCAGGGTATCTCTTTCGTCAAAGCACTTATCATATATTATTAGTTGAGAAGGATAAGTCCCTAAGGTATTGTAGGTGTGTGTGAAGTTATCATCGGTCCTGATTGGTTGCCCGTCTCCGATATCCCATTCTAACTCGTATCTCTCTGGAGGCAGCCCTGAATCAAAGGAAACTTCTATACCCCTGCAGCCACCTTCTGGGAGTTGATTAGCATTGATCTTATTAAAGCTTGCACCTCCACTATAAGCGTAAGTCTCTCGCTCTCCATAGCCATACGCACTAGCTATCACCCCGCAGCCAGGATCGATGATTGTATGTGGTCCGCTAGTCGTCGGTACCCGCACATAAGAAAACTCTGCCTCTGGTCCAACACTAGTAAACTGGAACCCTAAATCAGCTTGCAGGAGAGCACCATCAAATGTTACGATATCAATATCATCAGTACGACAAATAATATTGATAAACTGTGTTCTTATTTCTTGTAAGCTAGAGTTATAAAGCGTCACTGTATCTCTAATTTGCTCTACAGAGTTGAGCAGAAGCATTGAAGGATCTCCCTGTAAATCATTTGGCGTTGTGCAATCCTGCCCAATCAAGTACTGAGCTACCATGATGGGTTTGTCGGACTCTATGTAGGTCGGATCAAACGAAGTGTAATCGCCAAACCCGCCAGCATTTAAAGTAATCGTACTGATATTGCCAGTAGGACTATAAACTTCAACATTAGTATTATCCTCACTGGCAAGGACTCTAAAAACATCAAAATCTGCTTCGTTAGTAGGGACACTCACAAACTTAGTCCCCCAAATATCTATGGGATACATCTGCTCAAGGAGATTATCGTAAGAACTACAACTCCGTGGCACTGCTGAAAACGAAGCACCTGCAAATACTGCAAATGGCTTATCACCATTTATAAACGAGCCTGTCAAATCGCTTGAGGTGAGCGAACCTCTCACTTGATATGCTTCTCCTTGATTAAGTATAATTGTTTCTGATTGACCATTTGATCTTCCGCCTTGAGTATTGTCAGTCAGGTTGTAACTGATGGTAGTTTCATCCTCAGCAGCAACAATCAAAAACTCAGAAAAACCATCACCGACAAACCCAGAAGATATACCCGTATAACTCATAACATAATACGAAGTTGAAATCGATCCTATTGGGAGAACTAATGTCGCATCTGATCGAGCCTGATTATACTGGTGGATATAAACCGATACTGGTAGATTGCTAGTTACATTGATACCGATGTTCTTAACAGATTCCGATCCTAGGAATTCGCTCTCTGCGGGCATCTCTATAATCACTACGTCATTAGCCGCGACAGAGAAAGGGCTGTTAAATCCAAGTCCAGGTATGCTCACTACTCCTTCTGTATTCTGCTTAGAAGTTATCATGACCACTTTAGTATTGGTGGTTGGATTTATATGCTCCATAAACCCAAACCAAAAATTAGTCCCCTCGTTAGATTGAGCAAAGCTAGCTATAGAAAATGATAGCCATACCAAGGTTGAAATTAATATCCGCATCCTGTTATTACCCAGATTAAAATAATACCAATAGGAAGTTATTACGAATTTAA
>CALFUQ010000311.1 GCA_937929885.1 uncultured Saprospiraceae bacterium | reverse complement strand
GTTGCTAAAGAGATGATTTAAAAGTAGATTTAAACACACTCTTTAAACATATTGAAAAAGAATTAATACTTTTCTTTCTTAATATGACCACACTGTTTTAGCTTTCAAGGTTTAGCTTGATGAAGCTTAAATTTGTTGTTCGTTAGTAAAGCTTAACAGCTATCCTCATAATCTTATTTAAAGTTTTAATGGGCAGGTCTTGCTCAGGATCGACATGCATGATTTTCATTTTATTCCTTTTGCCGAGGTCTAGTTTAGGATGGTCAATCTCCAACCCGCGATACATCCCTATGTAAGGCGTATAAGTAGCTTTGTCAATCCACAGATAACAAAGCAATTTTCCGTTGTATCTAAACATCGGCATCTTATGCGTCCATGTCTCAGTGATGTTATCATCAAAATCTAAGATGAATTTTCTTAAAGCAAGGAGGCAACCCTTGGTAGGCTCCTCCTTGCTGATATACCATGTGTTTAAATCGTTAAGCATCTACTAAGATTTTAAAGCTATGTGAATATCTACAGCCGTATTTTTAGGATCAGGTTTGCTCGCATCATATACTTCTATATCAGCAGTATAAGCTCTTTTGATTGGTTCTTCCCAAATCTTGAGCCATGCATTGTAGACTAGACCTTGTTCGAGATTTCCCTCAAGGTTATAGCTCTTATATTCTCCTCCAGCGAAACTCATTCCTATCATACCTTCAGGAATTTTTTCTAGTGAAGACACCTTCATTCCCAGTAAGACAGTGTAGGGCTTCGTGTGGTCACCTTCGTAGTCGGTATATACGCAGTGGATATTAGCATCAGCTACATTTGGAATAGTAGGAATAAGATTTTCACCTATTAGTTTCCCCCAAAGAACTGGTATGTCTATACCTGCTTGTCCGTTTTTATTTGTTGTTCTTACTGAGATTCCTATTACGTTGAATGATGAAATATTTGTAGTGCTCATGTTTTTGTGTTTTATAATTTATTAATAACACAAATGTATTTCCAGGTAGTGACAGCCCTATGTCAGGGGTCTAGTGACTCCTGATTTTTATTTAAGATCAGCCTTTTTTATTTGTGATTTAAAATATTTCATCAGATCAAATTTTCGATCTTCAAATTGATCCGAGAGCATTTTAATTGTTAACACTCTGTCTAAACGAAACTCTCTAAAGTCATTTCTAAGCTGACACCAAGCTATTAATATCCAGTTATCTTGAGTGTGGTAAAGTGCTTGGGGTTCTATGAGTCGCATAGATTCCTCTTCCTTATAAAGCGACTTATATTTTATCTCTATGACATTAAGAGAGGTGATTGCAAGTTGCACAGTTGATAGGATGTTACTTGTTGTAGTATTGGATAAATTTTTCACGAATACTACTCTTTCTGAAAGTAGTTGAGCTTTATCTTTTTCGTTGTGCCTTAAGACGGATTTGACTTTGCTAATTGCATCTGCATAGTTTTTGACTAGGCTTGCATCTTTGTTTCTAGATATTAAACTGTAACCAGTGATTAATGCATTTGCTTCTTGTTCTGTAAACGCTACAGGAGGTAGGGTGTAACCCTCGATTAATGAATAGCCTCTACCTTCTTCAGTCATGATGGGAATACCTGATGCTTCTAACGATCGTATATCTCTGTATATGGTCCTTACACTTACATCATACTTTTCAGCTAGTTCTGTTGCGGTTATAAGCCGTTTGGATTGCAGTTGGGTAAGAATAGAAGTAAGTCTAGAGAGACGGTTAATATTTTCCAAAGGAATAAGTGAGGTTTACCTTGGTAATAAAAGTAATATTACTTTCACGCAAAATTCTTCTCAAACCATAAGAAAGAATGAATCCAACAATTAAATTCCTTATAATCGGCATGTTCGTTGGGCTGTTTGTGATTAATATCTATTTCAGAGCTAAGGTGATGAAGGCTTATAAATACCTGATTCAAAATGATATTAAATTCTCAGCTATGGATGTGCTTAGCAAATCTAAATTGAAAAATAAGGTATTGCCTAGTTACCCGCAGCACACTGCTCAGATCAATAATTTTGTTTCTCTGATGCGTAGGTCATTGACGCTTTCTTTGGGTGTAATTGTGCTTATTATTGTCATAGGTTTAGTGGTACAATTTTTTCAATAACATAATCAAGAATCTGCAACAATTAATGAGCCTTACCGTAAGACAACGTGACTTATATGTGTATAGACTGCTTGACCTTTTGATGGCAGCCATAGCATGGGCATGTTTCTTTGCATATAGGAAGAAGGTAGAAACTGGGAGTTTAACCTGGGGTCAGCTAACTGATGACAGAAATTTTTATCTAGGTATTATAATCATACCATTATTCTGGCTCAGCTTATATTTCATTTTTGATAAGTATAAGGATATTTATAGACTATCAAGATTGTCAACTATTGCCAGAACGATTGGGATTACTTTCATGGGTGTGCTGGTGCTATTCTTTACCATCCTGATAGATGACTTAACATTAGATTACATTTCTTACTTCAAAGCTTTCGCAGTCCTTTTTCTAATTCATATTGGATTTACTTTAACAGCAAGGATGCTGTGGTTAACACGATCAAGTCGTAAACTTAAAAATGGTGAGGTAGGGTATAATACAATTATCATTGGTGGTGATAAGAATGCCATTGAACTGTATGAAGATATCACTGGTATGTCCAAAAGTTTGGGGCATAACTTTTTAGGATTTATTGATTCAAATGCCAACAGCAAAAATCTACTCGACAAACACCTGCCAAATCTTGGAGGTGTCGCACAACTTGATCGAGTCATTAATGATAATAAGATAGAAGAGGTGATTGTGGCTATAGAAACCTCAGAGCATTCGCAAATAAAAAAGATACTCAATAAGCTTTTTGAATATGGTGATGAAGTACTTGTAAAAATCATCCCAGATATGTATGACATCATGCTTGGTACAGTAAAGATGAATCATGTCTTCGGTGCTGTTCTGATAGAGATTAAACAAGAGATTCTGCCTGCTTGGCAGAAGTTGATTAAGAGAATGATGGACATAATACTGAGTATAGTATTATTGATTATTCTTTCACCGCTTATCTTAATTGCTGTGATAAGGACTTCCTTTTCTGGTCCAGTAATTTTTAGGCAGGACCGTATTGGCTTTAATAATAAACCTTTCAAAATTTTAAAATTTAGGTCCATGCATGTAGGAGCGGAAAGTAATGGCCCACAACTATCTCATGAAAATGATGATCGGATTACTCCTTGGGGTGCTACCATGCGTAAATATCGAATCGATGAAATCCCACAATTATGGAATGTACTTAAAGGCCAGATGTCTTTGGTAGGGCCGCGCCCTGAGAGACAATTTTATATAGATCAAATTATGGAAGCTGAGCCTCAGTATAAGCATTTGTTGAAAGTAAGACCTGGGATTACTTCATGGGGACAGGTGAAATATGGTTATGCCTCAAATCTTGAACAAATGCTGCAGCGATTAAAATATGATCTCCTTTATATTGAGAATATGTCGATAGCCCTTGATATTAAAATATTATTTTATACTATACTTGTATTACTTCAAGGAAGAGGTAAATAAAGAGTTTTTAAATAAAGTATAGATGCGAAAATTTGGTCTAATCGGCTTCCCACTTAAGCACTCATTTTCTCCAGGATATTTTGCAGAAAAATTTGTGAAAGAAGGAATCAAGGATACTCAATATGATCTCTATCCGCTCGAGAGTATTAAGGAGGTAGTTAAGTTATTGGATGGAAGTATGGCAGGTATTAATGTTACCATTCCGTATAAAAAAGATGTTATCCAATACCTTGATGAGTTAGATCCCATTTCCCAAGAGATAGGAGCTGTTAATACCATCAGAATTAGGAATGGTAAGAGCAAAGGGTTTAACACTGATGTCTACGGATTCGAAGAATCACTGAAAGGTTGCTTCTCAAAAGGGAAGCCTGAGAAGGCATTGATCCTTGGCAATGGGGGAGCTACACGAGCCGTAATTTATGTTCTGGGAAAGTTGGGCATTAAACATCAGATTGTATCACGTAAAGAAGGATTTTTAGGCTATCAAGATTTAAGTGCAGAGGTCATAGCTGAGCATAAATTAATTATAAATACAACACCACTGGGTATGAGCCCTAAGTTGGATACTTGTCCTGATATACCATACCATTCATTGGAGGAAGATCACATTTTGTTTGATTTAGTTTATAACCCAGAAAAAACACTCTTCCTTAAAAAAGGAGAAGACCGAGGTGCTACAATTAAGAATGGTATGGAGATGCTGCATCTGCAAGCTGAAAAATCGTGGGAATATTGGCATCAAGAAAATGATAAGAATCTATCGAAAAATGCCGTCGATTTCTCCAATACAGAAATTGCTTTTGCAAATAAAAATGATAAAGCACTAAAAAAGACCTATCGTCTTTTTCAAATGATGAATAAGCCTGCGTTAGTCTCCATGGGGTCAGGTTTAGGTGCTCTAGCCGTCAAGTTGAAACTGCCATTTACAAACTCAATAGTTAAGGGAACAATTTTCGATCAGTTTTGTGGAGGAGAGACTTTGCCAGAGAGCCAGGACACGATTGACATGCTTGCAAAGAATAATTGTTTATCAATCTTGGACTATGGTGCAGAAGGAAAGTCATCTAAGGAAGAGCTCGACAAGACAGTTCAAGAAGTATTTAAAGCAATTGACTTTGCATCAAATAATGCATCAGTCCCAGTAGTAAGCGTAAAGGTGACAAGCTTAGTTGCTAATGAAATATTAATTAAAAAGGATGCTAAAAAAGAGTTAAGTGAAGAAGAGCAAAGACAATACGATGATTTGTGCGCACGCTTAGAAAAGATATGCGGTCGAGCATCGAGCAAAGCCGTGTGCGTATTTATTGATGCCGAGGAATCATGGATGCAAGATACCATAGATCAGCTCACGTTAGAGATGATGGCAAAGTATAACAAACTAAGAGTTATCGTCTACAATACTTATCAGATGTATAGACACGATCGCTTAGATGCACTGCAAGCAGACTATGCTGAAGCGAAGGCAAAAGGATACATCCTTGGAGCAAAAATAGTAAGGGGAGCCTACATGGAAAAGGAGCGTGACCGAGCTAAGGAACTAGGTTATCCTTCGCCAATACAGAAGGATAAAGCTGCTACAGATGATGATTATAATGAAGCTATTAAGTTTTGCGTAAATAATATAGATGTCATTGCTTCTTGCGCAGCAACTCATAATCTTGAGAGTAACTACTTACAAGCAAATCTAATTGCAGAAAAGGGCATCCGAAAAGATCATTACCACCTTAACTTTTGCCAATTAATGGGGATGAGTGATTACATTACTTTCAACTTAGCAAAAGCAGGTTATAATGTAGCCAAGTATGTAGTGTATGGCACTGTACAAGACGTCGTCCCATATCTAATCAGGAGAGCCAAAGAAAATACTTCGATTATGGGCGAGGCGAGTAGGGAGTTGAGTTTGATACAGAAGGAGATTGATCGTAGGAATCTTGCTTGATTTGTAATCCTATTCAATTCTTATTTTTCTTAGCGTTATCTTTACTTGATTCAATAATTCATTTTTCATTTTGCATTATATAGTTGGTATTAGTATTGCTTTGTTTGTTGTTGCGCTTTTACTAAATAAGAAAGGCAAGTCAACTTCAGATAAAATTTTAGCTCTTTGGATGCTAGTATGTGCAATTCATCTTGGATCGCAGTATGCTTATGTTGAGGGTTACATGCTAGACTTTCCTTTTTTGTTTGGGATTGCAATTACCATACCTCTTACCCATGGCGTATTTTTATTTTTTTACGTCGCATCCGTCACAGATCAATTGCCGCAGAGTAAAGTGTCTACTTATCTTCATTTTATCCCGATCGCACTTTCATACTTATACCTAATTATCTATTTTTTTCCGCTTCCTACCGATGAGAAAGCAGCGTTGATTGAGAGCAAAGGCGAAGGCCATGAATTATTTAATATAGCTATGTTAGGAGCGACGATGATCAGTGGAGTCGTCTACGTGATATGGTCTATCATTTTGTTAAGAAGACATGAAAAAAATATTCTTGATCGATTTTCAAGATTAGAAAATATCAACCTCCGTTGGCTTCAATTTTTGATTTTTGGTTTAGCGTTAGTATGGGCTGTTGTAATTTTTGCTCAGAAAGATGAATATATTTTTATCGGGGTTGTGCTGTTTGTTATTTTGACAGGTTTTTTTGGGATTCAGCAAGTTGATATATATAGCCATCGCACCAAAAGAGATTTAAAGATCAAAGCTGAAACCTCTGTGATTCAAAATGATGAAAAGTACGCTTCTTCTGGATTAACCAAAAAAACTTCAGTAGCACTGTACGGACAGCTGATAGATCAGATGGAAAACAAAAAGGTATACAAACAACAAGAGCTTTCTATCTCAGAGTTAGCAGCAAAGTTAGATACCCATCCTAACTATCTTTCTCAAGTGATTAATGATAATGGAGGTAAAAAATTCTTTGATTTTATAAATGGCTATCGAGTAGAAGAATTTAAAAAACTGGTAGCAGATCCTAAGAACAAGAAGTTCACGATCCTGTCCTTAGCCTATGATTGCGGGTTTAATTCAAAGTCTTCTTTCAACCGTTACTTTAAAAAAGCTACAGGCCTTACTCCATCTCAGTATATTAATTCTAGCTCTACTAGCTAAATAAGTTATCGGTTTTAGATTTTGAATGGGCCCATAGAGATTTCGATTTTTAGTACTTTAAAAATTATATCCAACAAAAATCCAAATGTTATTTACAAATTTATGAGCTAAAACTTTTGTTTCTCCCCACTGCATTTCTGGGATATCGTTAAAGTAAAACCTAAATGGTATAGCTGCATGAATATATAAGTTGTCTATTTTAAATAGATTATCTTTCTTATACCCTGCAGAGAATCCCAAGGTCATAGTTTTGTTGTCGATATAATTGTCAGAAATAAGATGGTCATATTTATCTTGGACAAAAGCTGCGCTTCCTCCGTAATAAAAGTTCTTTCTCTTGCCAAAATAGCGATCGTAGTATAACTCATATATCCTGAAATAGCCTTCTACGTTGTCACCACTTATCGCAGCAGCCTCCCACGAACTAGCAAGGTGTCTTTCTGTTAGTTTAACTTCTCCGATCATCAATCTAATTTGATTTTTATTATCAAAGCGATAACCTATCTCGCCAGCGAAGTTTTGAAATTTATTCATTACCATTTCAAGCGTCTCATAACCTATAAAAAAGGAAGAACGGTCATGATCCTGGGAGTTTTGATCCTGGGAAAAGATTGGACTAAACAGCAAAATGCCGCAAATGCCAAGGATTAATCTTAGATGTATCATCTTTAAATTTTTATGATTAAACAGTTAATTAAGAGGATCATTAAAAACTTCTGACTGAAAATCCACCATGCACAAGTCTGTGTCATGGCGGAAATTCAAACAGATAATAATCCTTACAGTGGTTTAAGAAAGCCGAATGTTAGATATCTAGGAAGCAATGCGTTTCTATCTGAGCCTTGTGCATCAGTTACTCCTATCTCTAAGGTTACCAAGAGGTTCTTTCCAAATGTTCTTCCAGACCTAAATCCATAAAACCAATTACCACCAGCAGGTATATACCAATCATCCTGTACTCCATCATAATTTCCCCTGTAGACATCAGTGTGCTTGAGTTGTGTTATTATCGCCTTGTCAAATCCGCCTTCTAGTTCTACCATCCATTTAGAGCTATACCATCCTACAGCAGCTGATGCTTCAGAGCCCCAGCTCTTCATGCTTACAAGTTCACTTGAGTGAGTTCTGTAGTTGGCTGACATTTTAGCTATGACTGCAAAATTATTATGAGAAAATGCTTTTAGCTGAAAGCCAGCACGCGATTTAAAATCATCAAATAGCTCTCCACCCATAGGTTTAGAAATATCGACTTGCAACCATAGGGGTAAATTTTTCTTTATTTTATATCCATAACCTATCTCTGTTGTTATACCATAGTCAAGGCCAAAGTTGAAATAGGTCATATGACTGCTACTGGTGTCAGTGTTATTCCAGTTTAGGCTTTGGCCATTTGTCATAGTTGCACCGCAAAAGATGCAAAAGATTATTTTAATTATAATTTTCATATCGTTTGAATTAGAATTTGAATGGAATTAATTAGTTCAGATAAGCTTTCACTATGGGATAAAATTCTTCCCAGCCGAAATTGATAATCTCGTGACCACAACCATTGATTTTTTCTAGTTGAACATTAGGATAAGCTGCTGAAACTAACTTAGCATGTTCTTCGCCATAGTGTACATTCTTCTCGCTGTAAGCAAACAGAACACTTTTATTGTATTGAGATAGATTGGCTGTAAAATCCATTTCATCGGGATTTTCAGCGGCATAGGGTTGAGTAATATTAGATAGCACCGCTCCTGGTCTAAAAAAAGGAACATTAGGATCTCCAGTATTATTAGCTGAAGTTAAGAGTAAGGATAATTTATAATCTAACACTTCATGATCAGATCCAGTAATAAATTGATCTGCATAGAGTAAATCATTTGTAGATTCTGTAAATGGTTTTAGTGTGAATAATCTGTCGATGTAAGCTTCAGTCTGCGGCCATGTGAAGCCGCCAGGTTCTGCTAGTATAACTTGGTCCACCTTATCTGGATTTTGATTGATGTAAGCAGTGGCTAGCATCGCACCCCACGAGTGACCAGCCAAGATCAATCTTTGCTCCGCACTAGACCTATAATGAGCTATGACAGCTGCAAGGTCATCTATAAAGAATTGGACTTTACTTTCTTCGTAATGACTTTCATCATGTCTTTGTGATAAGCCTGTCCCTCGTTGATCATAGAAGACAACATAGTAGCCATCATCGGCTAAGTATTTAAAATTAAGGATACTCCTATAATCTGCTCCTGGGCCACCATGAATAGCTACAATCATAGGATCATTTGGATTCCCAAATGCCTCTGAATGCAAGGTAGTCCCTTCGATCTTAATAGAAGGTAATGAAGGGTCTTCTGTAACTGTAGGAGCAACCAGTGCCCCCATTTCATCCAATTCGCTGGATGTGCATGCGATAAAGCCAATGCTCAATAAGAGCAATAGCATAAATGTTTGATTAATCTTATTCATCTGTTCAAATTTTGTTTGAACAACAAATGAATGATTGATTAAGTAAACAATCGTCTCTGCTTATAATGTGCCACTAAATAGGCGTGTCAACTTACACATTGACACCTATTAAGCTATTATTAGGGCTTTCTGGGGTGTTACAGGTATTGACTAAGTTCTTGCTTTAGATGATCGATTAATGAAGCAACTCTAAATCCTTTATCACATCTTCATACTGCCCAGTGGACAACATTACGAGGGTGCATGCTTTAATTGCTTCAATCCCTGCCTTTTCTGCTAAATCTGCAAGTTCTTGATTCTCAGCTCCAGGATTAAAAATGATCCTCGTAGGATTTAGTCCTAATAGATATTCATAATGATCTTTTTGTCGGTCCTCACCCATGTACATGGTGATAGTATGTATATCTGACAAGTCTGGATGACCTCTCAAAATCTGGACATCTAGTACTTCTCCTTCTCTGCCACCAACGGCCACTACAGGATATCCATGATCTCTAAGCCTCCTGATCGCAATATTTGAATATCGCACTTCCTTCAATGATGCTCCGAATACTAAAGTCTTAAATTCTTCTTTCATGATGTTATTTGAATAGCCTTATAACCCTATAATTACTGAATTTGTTTGTAATAATTGCCCGATTTGTCGCCTTTTTAAGGCATAATATTTGGAGGATTTATATCAATGCGATGAAATTTGAATAAATTACTAATCGTTATAGAAGAAAACTTGGTAACTCAGCAAATCTGAGTGAATCTAAATTATATGAAAATGAAAAAGTTAAACATAATGATTGCTGCCTTACTAATGGTTTTTGCAACCGTAAGTCTATCGGCGCAATCGAAATCGAAAACTTGCTCTATGTCTATCGAGGAATGTGCTAAAAAGATGGGTATGTCTGTCGATGAGTGCAAAAAAGTATGTGCTGAGAAAGGTATGACGATGGCAGAACTTGCTGAGGGAGAGACAAGAGTAGCGTCAGCCTCTGCTGAGAGGATAGTGGATCTACCTGCGTGTTGCTACGGATCTTTCACTGAGACAGGGAAGGCTTGTTGCGAGAAGTATCAGTCTGAGTTGGCATCTGCTGACAAGTTCATAGATGCAGATGGTAACGAGTTTAAAGGGAAAAGTTGTGCTAAGTCAAGCAAATCATGTGCTAAGACTTGTGCGTCTAAATCATCACCAAAGACTCAAGTAGCCTCTGTGGTAATGGTAAGGGAAGCAGCGACTGAAAAAGCATCAACAGCAAAGAACAAAAAGTCATGTAGTAGAACTTGCGCTAGCAAGACATCTAAGGCTTAAGTCAATGAGACTTTTATTTTTGAAAAAAATCATTAGCCGAATTGATCCTGAGCGAAGTCAAAGGATCTTAAGGTTGATAAATCAAAGATTAAAGTGAAGTTGGATTGCTCTACCATCAAGTTGTGGGACAATCAAAAAAGAATATCTGCATATGCTTCGTGCGTATGCAGATTTTTTTTGCCTTGGACTGATATACGATATGGTCTTTAACCACTTCGATAACAAATCTTTAAAGGATTAAGGGTTTACACCTAATTACACCTGTTTCTCCCTGATTTAGTTATAATTACATATTAAATAAATTAGTAATATCAAGAGATATTAACTATTTTTGTAATCAGTCTATACCAACCTAGAATTTAGAATCGTTTCTAATTCTACATTTCTTAAAATAAATCTATATACAATGTTTGCATGGCAGGCTAAGCCCGAAGTTGCTGAGGAAGTTTTTAATACCACGACCTTGTTTGATATCATATTTCAAGGTGGCCCTTTAGGGATGGTGATAGTAGGTATTCTACTTTTTCTATCAGTGATAGCGATCTACATTTTCTTCGAAAGATTTTATACGATTAAGAGAGCTGGGAGGATAGACGAAAACTTCATCAATAATATTAGAGCTGCAGTAGCAGCAGGAAATCTAGAAGGAGCTAAAGCTTCTTGTAAAGGTACTGATACACCTATTGCAAGAATGG
Source organism: uncultured Saprospiraceae bacterium (assembly GCA_937929885.1). GTDB lineage: Bacteria > Bacteroidota > Bacteroidia > Chitinophagales > Saprospiraceae > CALFUQ01. The sequence goes on along the minus strand of CALFUQ010000311.1, from coordinate 219 downwards.
TAGAGAAGGGTGTGATGAGAATAGGGAAGCCACTAAGAGATATTGATGCGGCGATCGAGAATGTAGGTAACCTAGAATTATTCAAACTAGAAAAAAACTTATCAACTCTAGCAAGTATCGCGGGAGCGGCTCCGATGATCGGATTCTTCGGTACAGTGACAGGGATGATACAAGCATTTTATAAAATGGCTTCTGAGCAGAATGTAACTCCAGATGTTT
>CALFUQ010000310.1 GCA_937929885.1 uncultured Saprospiraceae bacterium | reverse complement strand
CGAGAGATAGCTTCTTCTCCAGAATGACCGAAAGCTGGGTTTCCTACATCATGTGCTATACAAGCCGAGCCTATTACACTCTGTAATTCATTGCGATAAAAATTTTGAGATTCTTCATCAGTAGGATCTATATCGTTATCTGCTAGATGATCGCCTACCAATTTTCCAAGTGATCTGCCTACGCTTGCTACCTCTAAAGAGTGTGTAAGCCTATTATGAACGAATGCACTCCCAGGAAGAGGAAACACTTGAGTCTTATCCTGTAATCTTCTGAATGCTGAAGAAAATATAAGTCGATCAAAATCTCTTTGATAAACTGTACGGGTACTCTTATTTTTTTTCTTGTCTCCTGCACGCTTTCCGCTGTAGCAATTATTCCATTTCATTATTTAGCTTCTAGTACCTTAAGTGCATTTCTTACACTTCCTTCTTTGAGTAATATTTTATTTGCTTCTTCGTAACTGATATCAAATTTGCTGATGATCATCTTGGTAGCTCTATCTACTAACTTGTTATTAGAGATTTGCATATCTACCATTTTGTTATCTACAACTCTTCCTAGCTTTATCATGACACTAGTTGTTATCATGTTAAGGACAAGCTTCTGTGCTGTACCAGACTTCATACGAGTACTACCTGTTAGGAACTCTGGTCCTACAACAACTTCAATAGGATGGTCGGCATTGTCAGCCATCGGGGAGCCTTCATTACAAGTGATACAACCAGTCCTTATTCCATTTGCCCTACATTCTTTGAGGCCGTTTACAACGTAAGGAGTAGTACCTGAAGCAGCTATACCTATCACAAAATCTGCGTCAGTAATACCATGTTCGTTAAGATCATTCCAGCATAGGTTTACGTCATCTTCAGCAAATTCTACAGACTTTCTAATGGCAGCGTCACCTCCCGCAATAAGGCCAATTACCCACTCATGTGATACACCGAAAGTAGGAGGGCATTCGGAAGCATCTACAACGCCAAGCCTTCCGCTCGTCCCAGCACCTACATAGAATAACCTGCCACCATCTTTCATTTTTTCATAAAGCGAATCAATTAGAGCTGCAACCTTAGGTAGAACTGACTCTACCGCAAGGGCTACCTTTTTATCTTCTTGATTGATGCCTGTCACTAATTCGAGTGAGGACATTTTTTCTAGGTGTCGGTGTAAGGAGGGCTCTTCGGTTACTTTAAGCATGAATGTAAAACTAGTAACATTATTTTAATTGAGTTGTAGGACTGTTCGAGATTAAGAGTAATCCTAGGAAGGTTATTGATCCACTCAAAGCATACATTAAAAATCCGAACTGGAAGCCGCCAAACCAAGCAGCAGAATTTGTATTGATTAGATAAGTTACTATCGGTGCAGCAATACATATCGGAATTACTAGTCCATCATTAATCGATCGCTTTGTAAATAGTCCAAACATAAATAAACCTAAGATAGGCCCGTAAGTATATCCAGCTACCGTAAATAATTCATTTATAATCGCGTCATTATTTAAACTCTTGAAAATTATAATCACGATAAATAGTAAAACCGAAAATCCTACATGAACTTTTAGTCTAGTTGATTTTTTCTGTGCCTCAGGGATATCTTTTTTATTAAAACCTAAAAAGTCTACGCAAAATGAAGTCGTCAATGAAGTCAGAGCAGAATCTGCACTCGAGTAAGCCGCCGCGATCAAGCCAACTATGAAAGCAATCCCTATCACTGGTGATAAGTAGGTAAGTGCAATTGTGGGGTAGAGTTGATCAGTTTTAGCAGGTACTTCTAGACCCACATGAGCTGCATATAGATATAGCAGAATACCAAGTGATAAGAAGAGAATATTAGCAAATATCAGAATCACACTAAAGGTGAACATATTTTTCTGAGCCTCACCTAAAGATTTGCAGGTTAAGTTTTTTTGCATCATATCCTGATCCATTCCAGTCATTACAATCGCAATGAGCGCACCACCAAAAAAAGCTTTATAAAAATTATTAGGATCTGACCAGCCACCATTAAAATAAAACATCTGGGTATAATCACTTTCTAAGATAAGACTTGGTATGCCTGTAATGCCAGCACCTAGTTCTTGCCCAATGGCGATGATAGTAAGCACGACGGCGAGCAACATGCAAACAGTCTGCAGCGTATCAGTCCACACAATAGTTTTGATACCACCTCTATAGGTATAGACCCATATCAAAAAGATAGTAATGAAAACAGTTGCAAAGAATGGAATTCCAAATGCATCCATGACAAACTTTTGCAAAACAATAGCTACTAAAAATAATCGGAAAGATGCTCCGATGATTCTAGATAGAATGAAATATGCCGCTCCCACTTTATGCGAGTTTGTCCCAAATCGCTCTTCGAAATAACCATAAATAGTAGTCAGGTTAAGACGATAGTAGATGGGCATTAATACGGTAGCAATAACAAAGTAGCCAACCATGTAACCCATGACTACTTGCATGTAAGAAAACGATTGGTTAAGCCCTCCAGCTCCAACTACACCTGGGATAGATATGAGCGTAACACCTGAGAGTGTAGCCCCTATCATTCCTATCGATACTAAGATCCAAGGAGACTTTTTATTCGCATTAAAGAAGCTCTGACTATCTGATCCCTTACTTGTAAAGTGAGAGATTACCATCAATAGTAGAAAGTATAACACTACTACTGTAATTAAAATAAATGGGCTTATACTGTTCGACATATCTTAATTTCCACTGTAAATATGGATTAAAAAAGGGAATAATTGAGGTTCATCATGGAAGCAACTTTTTGTCTTTTTCTGTACTATTTTAAGTAAGTGCCATAGCTTCTTGATATATTAATACTTACATTGAGAATATAACAGATATTTTAAGTGAAAATTAGAGTTTTATTATGCTTTGTTCTTTGCACTATTGTAGGTGCGCTGTCTGCTCAAAAAGTTTTTCAGCCTAAACAAATCAATAGTAATTTTAAAGGATTGGTGTATAAGGATGAGTATTCTTTTGACCTAAGGGTTATGCCTCATGGGGCTAATTTTGGATACACAGTAGGAGAGTTAGAGACGTATTACAAAACCACATTTTATACTTTCGATATAGGCTATCTAAAAGATAGCAGAGAACGTAAGCAAAACATGAATACTACTTTTAGGACAGAAGGAACTTCAGATGCTTTCGTCTATGGAAAACAAAATAGTCTATACATAATTAGGGGAGGTAAAGGATTTAAAAGGTACTTATCGGAGAAGGCACTTAGAAGAGGATTATCAGTAGGTTATTCTTTTGAAGGAGGTGTTTCGTTAGGTGTTTTAAAACCAAATTATCTTAAGTTGTTTTATTTCACAGAAGAGAATCCTGACGGTGAAATTAGAGAAGAGCGATTTAGCGAGGATAACAGAGATAAGTTTTTAAATTTCAATTCGATTTTTGGAGGATCAAGTTTTTGGAAAGGGATATTTCAATCCAGTGTTTCTGTAGGTCTGCATGGTAAAGCAAGTGGACACTTTGCGATGGGAGCATTTGACAAAAATGTGAGAGCAGCAGAGATAGGTATTACTTTTGATGCTTTCGCAAAGAAAGTTCCGATTTTTGTAGAGACTGACTTGCTTAAAAATAGAAGACTATTCCTCAATATATTCGTATCATTCCATCTAGGTAGACGAAGTCAATAACTACCTTTCGCACATAAGTTTTACATTTGCATATTATCTAAACATTCCAGCTCATAGAGGGTTGTACCATACAAAGAATAGACGATGTTAGATTTACCGATTATATCAGATCCTAAGCCTAAGAAACCGAGTTGGTTACGGGTAAAGTTGCCTATAGGTGAGGAGTACAAGAAAGTGAGAAAGCTAGTAGATGATTACAAACTACACACTATCTGTCAGAGTGGCAACTGTCCTAACATGGGAGAATGCTGGGGAGCAGGTACTGCAACATTCATGATATTGGGTAATGTGTGTACGAGAAGTTGTTCTTTCTGTGCGGTGAAGACAGGTCGTCCACCAGAATATGATACAGATGAGCCAGAGCGAGTAGCAGAAGCTATCAAGCTGATGCAAGTGAAGCATGCAGTTATCACCTCAGTAAATAGAGATGAACTAAAAGATAGAGGAGCAGAAATATGGTACCAAACCGTGGTGGCTGTAAAAAGAGATAGTCCAACTACTACTATCGAGACCTTAATTCCTGATGTAAAAGGAAACTGGGAAGCTCTAGAGCGAATGATCAGTGGAGGACAAGAGGTTGTATCACACAACATGGAAACGGTAGAAGATCTCTATCGAAAAGTAAGACCTCAAGGGAAATATGTACGTTCGCTAGAAGAGATTAAGAGAATAAAAGATTTTGGCAAGCGAACAAAATCAGGTGTCATGGTAGGGCTAGGGGAGACCGATGATCAGATGTATAAAATAATGGATGACCTTGTGGAGAATGGCTGTGATGTATTAACCATAGGCCAATACTTGCAGCCTACTAAGATGCACTTGGCAGTAGACTCCTTCGTACATCCTGATAAGTTTGCAGAATACAAAGAGATCGGACTTTCTAAAGGTTTTGATTATGTGGAGAGTGGACCGCTTGTTCGTTCTTCTTATCATGCTGAGCGGCATCTTTAGAACTCTATTGAGTCATTTTCTTTAAATTTTCTTGTTACATTTAGAAACTCACATGAAGTTTTAATACCCCTGTGGAATTAACTATCCAATTTCTTTCTTTCCTTTTGTTTACGGCTATGGTAGGAATCTATGCTACCATAAAATTGCGCCGTGATAATATTAATACACAAGACGGATATTTCTTAGGCGGCAGAAGTTTGACGGGGATTGTTATTGCAGGTTCCCTATTGCTTACCAATATATCCACAGAGCACCTTGTAGGTATGAATGGGTCTGCTTATCGTAATGGAGCAATCATCATTACATGGGAAGTTACATCGGCCATTGCATTGATAATTGCGGCGGTATATTTTGTCCCTAGATATCTAAAGATGGGTCTGACAACGATCCCAGAGTTTCTGGAGTTGAGGTTTGATGGGCTTACGAGGACGCTTGTTGCTTTGCTACTGATAATTTCTTTCGTAGCTACTTTGTTGCCGATTGTGCTTTATACAGGTGCACTTAATATTGAGAGTCTTTTTGAGATATCTGATTTACTAAATGTAGATAAGACTTCGGGGTTATGGATTACTGTAATAGTTATTGGTGTGCTTGGTGCATTCTATGCAATTTTTGGAGGGCTAAGGATGATCGCTTATACGGATACAATTAATGGATTTGGGTTGTTGATTGCTGGATTATTGGTTCCTTTGATTGCATTGTACCAGATTGGTGATGGACATGTATTTAATGGTTTGATGAAAGTGTTTAATCATGCTCCTCAAAAATTTAATGTTATAAGCACTGAGGTTTCTGTAGGTCCTGGATCGAGAGATGCCATATTGCCTTTTAGTGTTTTGTTCACTGGGATGATCGTTAATCAAGTGTACTTCTGGACTATGCATCAGAGTATAATTCAGCGAGCGTTGGGAGCGATTAGTCTTAAGGAAGCGCAAAAAGGATTATTAATTACTGGTGTGCTTAAGATACTCATGCCACTAGTGATAATATTGCCTGGTATTATTGGCTTCTACTATTTCGGTGATTCGCTTTATGATAATCAGGATACTGTTTATCCAGAACTGATTAAAAAAGTATTGCCGTTTTGGTTAACTGGATTTTTTGTGGCTGTGTTAGTCGGCGCAGTTTTGTCAACCTTCAATAGCGCTCTGAATAGTGCTGCTACTATTTTCAGTATAGATATCTACAAGCGATACATAAATCATGGAGTATCGGATAAAGGAATAGTGAGAATTGGCAGGATTATTTCTCTTGCGCTTGCGCTGTTTGCAATCATAATTGCACCAATGGTAGCTAATGCTCCTGAAGGGCTTTATCAGTTGTTACAACAACTTAATGGGATATTTTTTATTCCGATGGCAACGGTAATTATAGCTGCTTTTTTCTTTCCTAAAGTTTCTGCGACAGGTGCTAAAGCGGGATTAGTATTTGGGCTTGTCTTTTATGTCATTGTAAATTTTATAATGAGAGCTGATATGCACTTTGTTCATATATGGGGCATAGAGTTTGTGCTGAATGTCATATTTATGCATGCTGTCTCATATGTATTCAAACGGCAAAATCCTTATGTAATTACAGATGTAGGAGCGGTGGATTTGGAACCATGGAAGTTTACAAAACCATTGAGTGTTGTCTTGATAGTTGTCACAGTCCTTATTTACATTTTACTAGGTTCGGTCGGTTAAGCTATGCTTCCTAAAATCAAATATCTAGCTATAGGGCATTGCTGCCATGATAAGGTTGGAGATTCATTTATCTTGGGTGGTACTTCATCGTACGCCAGTATGCTTGCCAAGCATCTAGGCGCTAATACTTCTCTACTTACTAGTGTGGGAGATGACTTTTTATTTAGGAATGAATTTGAAAGTAGAGATATTGAAATTCATAACGTTAAAGCAGCTGAAACTACTGTTTTTGAAAATAAATACGTAGAAGGACAAAGGGCTCAAACAATATCTGGAAGAGCTGAGGCTATTACCGCTCATGATTTTGAAAGTATTGGTAAAGCTTTCGATGTAGTACAAGTAAGTCCAATTGCTGATGAAGTTGAATTTGATTTGTTGTCTCGATTAGGAGAGAATACGCTTACACTTGCAACTCCTCAAGGATGGCTCAGGCAATGGGATGGTGAGGGCAAAGTTTCCTATAAAGAAATAGATTGGTCGCGATTAGCTGAAGTAGATTTTGTGATTATCAGTGAAGAAGATGTACCAGACTTATCTCAACATTTAAGTAATATCAAGAATACAGTAAAAGGACTTATTGTAACTAAAGGGGAAAAGGGCTCAGTAATGTATGCTAATAAAGTAGAAGCACACTTCCCAGCTTATCCAACTAAGATGGTAGATCCAACCGGAGCTGGTGATACCTTTGCTACAGGCTTTATCATGAGATACGCACAGACTCAAGAGGTAGTAGCGAGTATGATCTTTGCTAATTGCTTAGCTTCTATATGCATCGAACATCAAGGAACAAAGTTCTTTGAGCATATAGTTGAAGTCGAGCAAAGAATGGAATTCTACAAAAAGAATTTGCTAGATCTAAATTCATCTGCTCCAATGCGAGTTAAATAGGAACTTACTTAGTCATCTCACCCCAGCCAAAAGCCTTTCTCATTTTGAAATAGATTTCTGTATTCTCATAGATGCCTTTAAAGTCTTTAGCATGTGGTCCTAGAGCATATACAGGAATCATAGATGCAGTATGATAATCTGATGTAAATGCCGTAACAAGGCTATCCATAGTCGATGTGGTTTGAATCGCGAATCCTCCTGTTTCATGATCAGCGGTAACTACAACAAGAGTATTGCCATCCTTCTCTGCAAAGTCGACAGCTTCTTTGAGCGCTTTATCAAAATCAATAAACTCAGAAATTATATAATCCGCTTTGTTTGCATGACCTCCCCAATCAATCTGCGAACCTTCTACCATCAAAAAGAATCCTTCGTCACCAGATTTTTTATCAAGATATTCTATTGATTGTCTAGTAACATCAGGAAGATAGTCTCTTCCTTGAGCTACTGGCAGTGGCTGTTCTTCAGAGGTGTAACAAGCGAAGTTTTTAGTAATATCGATGTTAAGATTTAACAGATCAGAATCTATAAAGTCAGTAACTATATAACCTTTTTGTCTTAGCTCGGTAGTTAAGTTTCGTTCATCTTCTCTACGTTCAAAGAATTTTTTTCCACCACCAATGAACAGGTCAATATCTGTCTCTAGAAAGTCTGCAGCAATCTCTTCATAGTTTTGTCTGCTCTCATTATGTGCAATGTAAGAGGCTGGTGTAGCATGTACTATTGTGGAGGTGGATACAAGACCTGTTGCCATACCTTTCGCTTCTGCTTCTTCGAGAATAGTAGTTTTACTTTGTTTATTATCATCAACTCCGATTGCTCCATTGTAAGTCTTAATTCCACAAGCAAAGGCAGTAGCTGCCGCCGCGGAGTCTGTAATAAGATTATCAGAAGCATGGCTTTTGTGTAAACCGATATATTCAAATTTTTCAAGCTCGGTTTTGTTTCCGTTGGCATACATTCCTGCAGTGGTTTGTGTCAAGCCCATCCCATCACCGATGAGAAAAATTATGTTCTTAGCAGTTTTAGGAGAAGATGTGCTTATTGTAGTAATTGGTGTAGTCGAAGGTTGATCTTTAGTCAAGTTTTGTGCAGGTGTACAACAGTACAAAATACAACAGCAAATCATTATTATCAGATGCTTCATTTCTTTAGATTAAATTTTTGTAAGAATAAGAAAATATCCTAGTAGTGTTTATAGTCTGTGGTTAATTAATTGATAATTAGTAAAGACCATATTGCTTGCCAGGAAGCGATTTAATAATTCCTTTAAACTCCATTGTCAATAAGAGATTAGATAATGTGCTAAGGGGTAATTTAAGCTTTTGAGAAATAGCGTCTACATGGAGTTTTTCCTCCTCTTTGAGTAAATCATATATTGATTGTTCTTGTGGATCTAGATCTAAAAGTAGCGTTGATTGTATAGGTGCTTGGTTAATGTCCTCTTCCCACCTCATTATATAAGCAATATCTGCTGCTGACTCTAATAGATGTGCTTTGTTTTGCTTGATAAGTTTGTTGCATCCTTCAGAACGTTCATCGTTGGTCCTGCCTGGTATTGCAAATACATCTTTGTTATAGTTATTCGCAAAAAGAGCAGTTATGATAGATCCGCCTTTTCTTGCTGATTCGATTACTATCACTACGTCGCTCATCGCGGCAATGATTCGATTACGCATAGGGAAGTGCTCACGATCTGGTCCTACACCACTTGTAAACTCTGTGAGTAAGCCACCATTCTCTAGCATTTTGTTCGCAAGTTTGCGATTTGCAGCAGGATAGATACGATCCATGCCATGCCCTAAAACTCCTATGTTGGGTATGTTGCTCTCTACCGATTTACGATGAGCAGTAGAATCTATACCATAGGCTAAGCCACTAATGATTAGTGGGCTGTATGGTTTAAGGCCGTCAATGATTTTTTCGCAACTTGATTTGCCATATTCTGTCGGTTTTCGTGTACCGACAATACTTACTGTTCTTGCATAGTTAAGATCCGATGTGCCTCTATAAAAAAGGAGGAGTGGTGCATCTTCAAAGTGCAGACATCTTTGAGGATATTCTGGTGATAAATAGTTTAATGCTTTTATCCCATGCTTCTCCATAAATTTAATCTCCTTCTCTGCAGCATCAAAATGATTCTCACTCAAGATGTTGTTAACTATCTTTTGACCTATTCCTGGGATTTTAAATAATTCTTTTTTGCTTAGTTTGAAAACTTCTTCTACGCCTCCCGCGTAGCTAATTAGGAGCTTAGCCGTTTTAGGGCCAACAAGATTTATCTTGCTTAATGCTATAGTGTAGTAGTTTAAATCAGCCATTAGGTCTTAAGCGCTGAGCGTTATATCCAAATTCAGAAGCTTTATTGGGATTTCCAAGTGCAGTATATGTTTGAGATAGTGCAAGATTGACTTTGTAATTGTTTTGATTAATTTGATAGGCATAGTTGAGGTATGTAAGTGCCCATTGGTATTTTCCAGTTTTATATAAATCGTTATAGCCGACATCATAATAGAAGTTAAACAATTTATTGGCATCGTGATTACGATTAAGATACTCAAAGTATTCATGTAAAAATTTAATATCTGGTCTTCTGCTTGCAACCATCTTGAAGTCTTGCAATAGAACATCTAGATTATTACTCAGCTTATACTTTTCTGCCGAGATACCTGCTTTCATAAGGTTACCATTAGTGTATTCAGGAAAAATACTTATAGACCTGTCAGCATAATAATCTGCTTCTGTGATCGCTTTTTCCTTTTCCGCTTTGGATAATTCTCCTTTTTGGATTTTGTCATAAAGGGCTGTTGCCATAAATGAATTAGCTCGTGCACTATTAGTAGATACCTTGACAGCAGCTGCATTTAATGTTTCTGGATTTCTCCAAACAGGGATCCTACTTAGAGATTTAAAAGTAAACCCAACTACAAAAACCAAAACTAAAAAGTATGAAAGATAATTAGCCCAACTCTGCTTTAATGATGGTAAGTAACTCACGAGTAAGTAAGCAATTGCAATACATATACCTAGTGACGGCATAAAAACAAATCGCTCATTCATTGTGGTACCTACATTGAATACAAGATTAGAAACGATAGATAGTGCCAATAAATAAAATAGAATTCCATATCCCCATATTTTCTTGTTGATTACACCAATGAGACTACTTATAATCAACGCCAAATACAGAAGGGTAGATAGGATAGTGGCAGGCTTGAGCCAATTCATAGTAGGTATCTGAAAAGGATAATAGTCATGTGTCAGCGGGTGAGGAATAATGTGTAATCGTAAATAGTGACCAAGCGTATACATAATCGTTGCATACTTATCTCCAATTGACATCTCGATAAATGGGTTATTCATGATGTCATTAGAAGCCTCTCCGTTACCTAATAAATAACCGATTATATTATATCGCATAATCAGATAGGCACAGGTGATTGCAAATAGCAGAGCAAATGAAGATAGAATGGTTTTATAACTCGTTTCTCTAAAAACAAATAGAGTTATTGGTATAATAGCTAAGAAGGTGATTGTGTTTTCTTTGGCAAGTAAGCCTAAAAAGAAACTTAATGCTCCTATACTTAACCAAAGAGTTTTCTTGCTATCTAGAGATTTAAATATTGTCATCAGCGCTGTGATTGCGAATAGCATAGCTAATATTTCATCTCTTCCTTTTACATTAGCCACTACCTCCGTGTGGAGTGGGTGTATGATATAAAGTAGCGTAGCAATGAACGGTATTGTGAAATACCATTTTTTATTCAATGGTATCATCACTAGTTTAAGAGTGTAGAATATTAATACACCAAGTAAAGCATATAGCAGTGTATTGATAAAGTGACTGAGTGCGCTATTTTGACCAGCAATGGCAACTTCTATTGCAAATGTTACTAGAGACAGAGGTCTATACCTTGCGCCTGGTAGTATGTCTTTTTGTTCACCAAAGTAACCTGCGAAACTTTCAGTTGTTAGTATATCCAAGATGCCCTCGAAACCTTTATTTGTAAATTGATTATCAGTTAAAACTATCTGATCATCTAATACATACTCATAAGATACCGTTTGGAAGTAAAGAGCAAACGCCGCTATAAAAATGATTATCCATGGAAATTGATTAGTCAGCTTATCACTAGTTGAAGGCTTAGTTGGATTTTTTTTTATGAGAGAAGTCGTCACAGACTTATTAGCTTTTTTCTTTTTTGGCTGTGCCATTTTATATATTATAATAATTTTTAATATATAGTTTAAATAAGCTACTTTTGCTTTGACTTTAATATATCAATAAATCATAAATTATTGATTGATAGTGTAATATGTATTTAAAAAAATATCTTCTATCGCTCAGTTTACTCGCAATCTTCTCTACAGGATTGTATAGTCAATTAAACTTCAAGGTCGGATACAGTTTTGGGTATGCTAGAATGGGTGATGCAAATGCTATTCATGATGCATATAATGCTTCTAAGTTTGAGACAGTAGAGATTATGAAAGATATCAAATGGATGCATGGTATCGAAGTAGGAGTAAGACAAAAGTGGGAGTCCGTAGGTTTAGAATTTAGTTATCAAAATCTTGGTAGAGACAGAACTGCTTTGGGATTAGAAGCTGATGATACGCCATTTGAAAAGACACTTTTTTATAGTACCCGTTCGTATACTTTTGCAATAGAAAATTATTTTGGTGCATTTGGATATGGAGCTTCTATAGGAAGATCCAAACTAAAAGTATCTACTGATATAGCAGGGATCAATGGTACAAAACGAAAACTTACAGATGATGCTAACTTTTCGAGCCAGTTTTATTTATTGCTTTCTGCACCTGGGACTAAGACAGTTTCTCTAACTGTAAAGCCATATGTAAGTATTAATTGGGGAGGATTTAACTTGACTAAAGTACAAGAAGAGCTAGCTGTTGACACAGGTTTAGATCTGTCTGATATACATCCTACTTTCTTTGGAGTTTCTCTCTTGTTTTATAATGGCCCTCAAGAGTTTTGAGGTGTTAACGGGAAAAATCACCATCAGCTTTCTAATTGCATAACGCTTATTCTATCTTCAGATAAGGTTTAATCTTGCTAATCACAGCAGTATCCAGAACCATAATCCCGTCAAGCACATTTAAATCTGTGATAGGTCTCCTAGATTCTATGAATGGAAATAGAATCCGATTGTCTTCATAAGTTATGTATGGATGTGATAGCAACTCTTTAAAGCTTACCTCATTGACATTAAGCTTTTTTAGATTCATAGTGTCAATAGTCAATGCATTGGTTAGTATCAGCATTGTTGAATCTGGGAAAGAATACGGTTCGGAGATTTGAGTAAGGTCTTGATATCCTCCTAGACGATTGCGGTATTTTAATATTATGCCTGCGTAGATATTACCAATTCCATAGATACTTGTTAGATCTTCTAAAGTCGCTGTATTTAGTTCAATTTTTTTGAATGGTTTCTTTATTTCTTTTTGAATTGCGATGGTGTCTTTCGGAGGAGTAAGTTCGGCTAATAGTTCCTTTTCGCTTATAGTGAAGAGCATGTAGTCACGCAATCGATTTATAAGTTCTTCGTCTATACCATAGACTTTCGCCAGGTCTTCAGGAGCCCTAAATTCAAATCCTGATTTTCTAAATTTTATTAATGTGTTTGCTTGTTTTGAGGTGAAACCTAAAGTTAACAAGCCATGATAGTCTACTACATTAGGATCAAATTTTGAAAGGATTATCTTGTTTGATGGAGCTGGGTTTTTCTTGTCATAACTACGATTTGATTTTTTATTCTGAAATTCAAATTTTTTCTGTTTAGGAGGTTTTTCTTTTGGAAGTTTAGCATAATATTCCTCTAAAACGGTAACAAGTGCAGGATCTGTTTTTTCCTTTTTAGTCTTAGGGTTATCGATAAACCTAAAAACTACTATCGTTACAACTATTAACCCTACAAGACATAAGATTCCTTTTCTTTCGAATTTGTTAGTTCTGAATTGTTCAAGTAAAGTCTTCTTAAACATCACTGAGATTTACTGAGTAGGGGCCATCTTTTCCAATACGGATTAGGTTTTCTTCTGGGATATTTAGTCTCCAAGTATTTAAAAACTTATCATTGTTTAGTATGACAATTGTTTTTGGGTTTAGGTTAAGATCGGTGAGGTAATGATTATGATTGATTATAATATAATCGGTCTCTGGGGGTATGTTTTGTAATTCAGTTTTTGTTTGAGGTATAAAAAAGAGCTTGTTCTCGAAAATCAATATTGATTTATTCCTTGTGATATCTTGATTTTTAAAGTTTTCTATTCCCGTTATATCAATGACTTCAGAACTCTTATTTGCTATTCGATTGGGCTTGATATTGAAGTCAATAGATTTTTGAGAAATTGAATCATTTGAATAGAAGTAGGTGGTATTTCTAACTGAATAGTCTATAACAGTTTTGCCATAGATATCATAAACCATAAACTTTGAATCATTGGAAGTTTTTATCGAATCTATATTAGTGTAGACCAATAGAACTAAAATTGTTACAAGAGAATATTTTAAGTAGCCTAGTTTTTGTGATCCAAATAAAAGCATCATAAGCATAAGAGAAAAGAATACTACAATGAGTTGAGTGCTATTAAATTGAATGTCTTCAATTATCAGATGAGGAATTCCCTCCATAAAGAAAAGAAACTTGTTTGTACAAAAAATCCAAAATTCGTAGATCATCGCATATTGGGTAGTTATAATAGGGGCAATGGTATCAAGAGCCAACATTATAAAACCACCAATTACAATTACTCCAGCAGAGGGTACGGCCACTATGTTGGTGATTGGAAAAGAAAGGGGTATCAGATTAAAGTAATAAATAGTCAAGGGTAAGATCAAGATATTAGCTGAGATGGATAGGACTGCAAGGTTCCAAGCAAACCTAATTGGAGGCCACATTCTTTTTGCATCTAGTAAATTATATATGATAGGGTAGAAAAATATAATACTTGTTACAGCTAAGTATGAGAGCTGAAACCCTATATCAAAAAGATTGTGCGGATTATAAATTAATAATCCAAATGCAGAAGCAGCAATTGCATTGTAGGTACTATAAAACTTATTTTCTATTCTTGAAAGATAGAGTAGTGAAAACATTATACCTGCTCTCACTGTCGAAGCACTCGAGCCAGTAAATAAAACGAAAAGCCAAACCATTGAAATGGTTATAACAACTGCAATAATTTTATTCCTTTTCTTTTTCTTTTGCCCTAATAGTAGAAATATAAACTCAGATATGATCCCTACATGTAATCCAGATACAGCTAAGAGATGCATAACCCCTACTCGAGAATACGTGTCCAAAAGTTCACTTGGAATGTCATTTTTGCTCCCTGTAATCATCCCAATGGCAACACCCGCACTTTCTGGAGAAAGATATTTTTTTAATATTACTTGAGCACGATTGTTCAATCGGGTAGGGAGGAAGTAAATTCCTTCAGACTCAATATGAGTCACGATGTTTTCTGGATTCGCGTAAAGCTGATGAAATACTTGGTTATGCCTTAAGTAGTTTTTGTAGTCAAAAGTGTGTGGGTTTTTATTGCTGTAAATTGGTCTTAGTTCACCATTTACAATTAGATGATCTCCATTCCGTAGTTCTTGTGAGTAGTTAGAAATACGAAGCGCAATTTTTAAATCCTTAGTGTATGTTGAGTCTCTGTCAAAGTATTTGTTGACGATAAAAGTGCAGGCATTGATACTGTCAGACTTTTTCAAGTTGTCTACATATCCTTCAAAATTATACTTCTTAAAGGATGGTATTTTTGTATGAGTTAGAAAGTTATCTGCGAATCTTATACTGGCTGCTCCTCCAAAAAAGAAGAGAAGTAAAATTATATAATTGCAGGATTGTATAGTCTTATAGCTTCTGCTATAGGTGTAAACAAGAAACAGTGTAGTTAGGGTTATAGCAAAAGGAAGGGCACAATATTTAAGTGGTAATTGGTAAATATCAGCAATGGCAATTCCTATTCCCAAAGGGATGACTAATCGGACAAAAGGCATTTCATGAATAGAAGCCATTACCTTGCTTTGCAGAAGATAATGATTCTAAAGGCCTATTTATATTCCCAGTATGGGTAATAAATGGATTAGTAAAATCTGTATGTATCTAAAGATGTAAGCTTAAGGCTTCCGAAATCAAATCTCAAAAGCCTCCTTTACAAGCTTTACCTGTTCTGCATCATGCGCCTTTTTAAATCCTGTAGCAGGGGAAGAGCTTACTTTTCTAGATACAGGATCAATAGTTGTATGTCTCATAAAAGATAAGATGTACTGCCATGCACCCATATTCCCAGGTTCTTCTTGAGCCCAAACTAATCTTGCATCCTTATACTTTTCTAATAGTTCATTTACTTGCGTACGAGGGTAGGGGTAAAGCTGCTCCAGTCTGATGATGAGTGTGTCTTTTATTTTATTATCTGTTCGATAAGCAAGTAGATCGTAGTAAATTTTGCCAGAGCAAAATATCATTCGCTTTACTTTCTTAGGATCTTTGATGGAGTCGTCTACGATTATTTCTTTGAACGACGTTCCTTCGTAGATATCGCTAATGTCTGACACACATTTAGGATGCCTCAATAAAGATTTTGGAGACATAACCACAAGTGGCTTTCTAAATGGTCGCTCTAGCTGTCTTCTCATGACATGAAAAAAGTTAGCTGGAGTTGTGATGTTAGCAACCGTCATGTTAAATTCTGCACACTGTTGGAGGAATCTTTCTAATCTACCACTTGAGTGCTCTGGACCTTGTCCAGCATAACCATGAGGTAGAAGCATTATCAATCCGCTCATCCTCTGCCACTTACTTTCTCCTGCAGTAATAAACTGATCAACCATAACCTGGGCACCATTATAAAAATCTCCAAACTGAGCTTCCCATATCACCATCGTATTAGGAAAGGCTAATGAATAACCGTACTCAAAACCTAAAACTGCAAATTCAGATAAGAACGAATTGAAGATTCTGTATTTACCTTGATTAGCATCTAGATCTGATAATCGATTATATTCCTTGAAAGTTTTACCATCTCTAAAAATAGCATGCCGGTGAGAGAAAGTACCTCGCTTTACATCTTGACCACTCATTCTTACATCCTTGCCTTCTAGTAAGATAGAACCATATGCTGCAAGCTCAGCCATAGCCCAGTCCAGTTTTTTAGCATCTAGTAATTTTCTTTTTCCTTTTTGTAACCTATTTACTTTACTTAATGGTACAAACCCATCGGGCAATTCCATAAGATGGTTTAGTATCTTATGAGCAATCTTTTTATCAATACCCGTATTAGGAGAAGTTTCAAAGTCTGCAACATCTTTAGTTGCCTTGAGTGCTTTCCATGCAAGCTCTGGTTCTTGATATGTATAGGGTAATGGTTTTTCTTTTAATCTATCGAGTCTGCCTTGTAAATCTCCCCAGAATCCTTTTTCTAAGTCTTCTGCCATCTTCTTTTCTACCTCTCCGTGAGCAACTAGTTTCTCTAAGTAGATCTCTCTAGGATTAATGTGCTTGCTAATTGCATCATACATCTCTGGCTGAGTAAATTTAGGATCGTCTCCCTCATTATGGCCATGCTTACGATAGCACACCATATCTATGAATACATCATTGTTAAATTCTTGTCTATATTCTGTAGCAAGTTCTACAGCGAATACCAGTGCTTCAGGATCATCTCCATTTACATGAAATACTGGTGCCTGGACCAAGCTTGCTGCGGCAGTACAATACGTCGAACTCCGCGCATCATCAAAATCTGTTGTAAATCCAATCTGATTATTGATAACAAAATGTATCGTTCCACCAGTATAGTATCCTTCTAATTGACTCATTTGCACGGTCTCATACACAACCCCTTGACCTACCACTGCAGCATCACCGTGAATTAGGATAGGTAGTATTTTGTCATAATCACTTCCATATAACAAGTCTGCTTTTGCTCTTGAAAACCCTTGCACTACAGGACCTACAGCCTCAAGGTGTGATGGGTTAGGTACAAGCTTAAGGTTGATATCTTTTCCTGATAGTGTTTTAGTTTGAGAAGAGTAGCCTAAGTGATACTTTACATCTCCATCTCCGAAACTAAGATCTGGTACCGCAGTTCCTTCGAATTCATTAAAGATGTGCTCATACGTTTTGCCCATGATATTGGCAAGAACATTTAATCTACCTCTATGAGCCATTCCGATAACAACTTCTTCCACATCACTCTCTCCAGCCATATTAATGATAGCATCTAGTGCAGGGATTGCAGACTCTCCACCCTCAAGTGAAAATCTTTTTTGACCTACATATTTAGTGTGTAGAAATTTTTCGAAGATTACGGCTCCGTTTAGCTTTTCTAATATTCTTTTCTTCTTATCAATATTAAGATCAAAATCTTTTTTGTGCGCATGCTCTTCAATCTTCTTGCGTAGCCACATGCGTTTATCTCTATTCTCGATATGCGCAATCTCAAACCCTACATGAGAGGTATATAATACCTTAAGTCTTTGGAGGATATTTTCTAGAGTTGCCTTACCCATTCCTAATTCATGGCCCGCTTCATATGTAGTCTTTAAGTCCGCTTCCGTAAGATTGTAATCGGCTAAAGACAAAAATGGTTTCCTATCTTTTCTCTTTCGAATCGGGTTAGTGTCCGATAATAGATGACCTCGACTCCTATAGCCGTGAATGATTGAGAGTACTCCAAACTCTTTTTCTATGTGCACATTACTAACTGTCCCCGTAGCACTTCCTGCAGCAGCTGCAGTTCCATTGCTACCATTGGATCCTTTGTTGAATTCAAATCCATGAAAAAAGGTTTTCCAACCTTCTTCAACAGAATTAGGGTCTTCTTGATACTTGTTATATAGTGATTCTATGAATGTAGGATGTGCATTAAACACATAAGAATAATCAGGCATTCCTATTATTTTATTTAATTGATCAAACTTAATAAATGTAGTAAAAGAGGTTGTATTATAATTCTACCCAAATATCGTGGATTTCTTTTGATAATCTGGAAGCCAAATGGAAGAAAAGAAGGAAAAGGTGAAAGGAATTAGGAGAGTAGATAGCGTGTTAAAAGGTAGCTAAGCTTGGGCTTTACTTGACACTACTAGCAACAGTTATCATAATAAGCGTAGAAAAACTTTAATCTTCAGTAGATTCTAAGTAGAAAGAGTCTATTTCCCTTGCTATTTTTCAATTAAGCCTTTATTTACATTAATAATTATCATACTTTTGCCGACTAATAAAATTAAAGATCTATTTCATGGCAAATCATAAGTCATCTAAAAAGAGAATCAGACAAGAGGCGAAGACTAGAATCAGAAATCGTTACTACAAGAAATCTGCTAGAACAGCTATCAAGAAACTCAGAGAGATGGAAGATAAGGCTGAAGCAACTAAATTACTGCCTAAAGTAATTAGTATGATAGATAAATTAGCTAAGAAGAACACGTGGCACAAAAACAAAGCATCTAACCTTAAAGGTAAGTTGATGCGTAAGGTTGCTGGACTTTAATAGTTTATCATCTCCGAATTAGATTGATTTCTTATCAATCTTTTATTTTTAATCCTAAGTATTTTAAGTTTGTTTCTTAATCCCGCTATACCTATGAGGTTAATTTGGATTTCGTTACTTCTTTTTGGGATATCTGCTTGTAAGGTAGGTGATGAATCTCCTCCTTATTTGCCATATCATAAAACCCTTAAAATAAGGCAGATAGGAGATCAGGATGAAATGATCAAAAATCTATATCAAGACTACACTTCTAGTCCTACCACTCAGTCGCAAAAAGATCAGAACCAGATTATAGATTACCTAACAGATAATAGGATAACTGCAATCAAGTTACCTTCTGGGGTTTACTTTAAGATTTATAAATATGGCAATGGTGATAGGTACTATCAGAGTAGAGCCTTTACGGCAAGATATACAGGTTATTTTATGGATGGAGAAGTCTTTGATTCTAACCTAGATCATGCAGAGCCATTACAAAAGCGAGTAGGGGAAATGATTCAAGGTTGGAATGAGACAATGCTTCATTTGACGAGAAAAGCAAAGGTATCCATGTTTATACCATCCCATTTAGCATATGGTGAAAACGGAATAAAAGGAGTTATACCGCCAAACACAGTTTTAATATTTGACGTAGAGTTTTAAGAGCACACTCAAATATTAAGTTGCAATTCAAAACTTCTTCAACAACAAAATTCTACTTAACCTAATATTTCAATTAGTTGCTCAGCAAGTTCTATCCCTATTTTCTCTTGTGCTTCTCCCGTAGATGCTCCGATATGAGGAGTTAACGAAACTCGAGGATGTAACAACAAGTCTTGTCTTGGTGTAGGCTCATTTTCAAACACATCTAGGCCTGCAGCAGCTACTTTACCAGATTCTAACGCTACTAATAATGCTTCTTCATCGATCGTACCTCCTCTAGCGCAATTAACAATATGTACACCGTCTTTCATCTTATCAAACTCGGCAGTACTTAAAGCTGGTGAACCTAAGAAAGGAATATGTAGTGATATGAAATCTGCTTTGCTTAGCATAGCATCCATATCTTGAGTTTTTAGATTTACTGTTGCAAGGTTATTTCCGAGTACGATATCCGCTTCTGAGATATACGGGTCTACAGGTATTACTTCCATGCCTACACCTAATCCTAACCTCGCTGTTGCCTGACCTATTCTTCCGAAACCTATAATGCCTAATGTCTTACCCTCTAGCTCTAGGCCTTTTGCGTAAGACTTTTTAAGCGCCTTAAAGTTATTGTCACCACTTTCTGGCATTGATCTGTTAGACTGATATACAAATCGTGCAAGCGAAAACATATGACCAAAAGCTAACTCCGCTACTGATCTAGAAGATGCAGCTGGCGTATTAATTACCCTGACCCCCTTACCTTTAGCATGATCAACATCAATATTATCTAGACCTACACCTCCACGGCCGATCACTTTTAGATTAGGACAACTATTGATTAGTTCCTCTCTTACCTTAGTAGCACTCCTTACACAGATTGCATCATAAGGTTGTAGTTGTGTCATGAGATCTGCTTGCTCGATTTTAGTCGTAGATACTTCGTGACCAGCGTCTTTAAGCATTTGCTCACCTGTAGGATGTATACCGTCGTTGATTAGAATTTTAGCCATTGTAATTTTTCAGATTAAGTTGCAAAGAAATGCTTTTTTGACCTTAATAAAAAGACTCATATGTTAATTATAATTTATAAAAATGAATACTCAGTGCAACCAATTTATATTCCTTCTAGTAGTGCCGCTTCACATATCTTGATTGTTTAAATAGTGCTTTGCAGAATAAAGGTAATTTTGTGAAATCAACATTAGAAATGTTTAAATGAAATTTGTAGGAAAGGCTATTTTAATTCTATTAGTGCTATTGGTTCTTGTTGTATTATTCGGTCCACGACCTAAGTTTGAAAAAGTAGACAGTACATTGCCAAACATAGATGTGCCCCTTGCACAACTAGACACTCATATATCTATGAGAGAAAAGTTTGTTGAAGATCTTAAACCAGGAAATGAAGGAAGAATAGTTTGGCAAGACTCCACTAAGCAGAAGACAAAGTATTGCCTGCTATACCTTCATGGATTTTCTGCAAGTTCTGAAGAAGGCGCTCCACTTCACACCGAGTTTGCAGCTAAGTATGGAATGAATCTTTACTTACCAAGGTTAGAAGGTCATGGTAGGTCGGCAGAAAATTCTTTTGAAGACCTTACACCGAAGGCATATATGGATTCTGCAAAAGATGCATTAAAGATTGCCTCCTTACTAGGAGATAAAGTAATCATAATGGGTTGCTCTACTGGAGCGACACTCGGAGTTTATCTCGCTGCTCATCATCCAGAGTTAGTGGAGGCTCTATTTTTATATTCTCCTAATATCGATTTGTACGATACTAATTCTAGGATGTTTACTTGGCCATGGGGCAAGCAACTACTAGAGCAAGTAGTAGGTAGCGAATATTACACAGTTAACTATGAAGGTAGTGAAGGGGCTAAGTATTGGAATCCAAAATATCATATCAATGGGTTGATTGCTCTCAAAGGATTGATTAACCAAACAATGACAAAACAAACATTTGCAAAGATTAATCAGCCTACACTAGTGTGTTCATTTTATAAAGATGAGGAAGTACATGATGATGTGGTGTCACACGATGCTATGGATAGATTTTATAATCAGATTGCTACTGCTGAGAATTATAAAGAGTTAGTACAGTTTCCAGATGTGATAGGGCATGTTTTTACATCGGCAATTTTTTCAGAAGATTATAAGAAAGCTTTGGCGATTTCTGAGAAGTTTGCAGAAGAGAAAATAGGTCTATCATCTATAGAAACGATTATAAACGATATGGTATCAGAACCTGTTTACTAGACCTCTTTTAATTCTATAATAAGTTCTTTAAGCTCATTTTCTTTTTCTAATAATTCATCTTCTAGCTCATAGAGGTTTTCTTTTATTTCTTTGATTTCTTCCTTGAGATCTTCCACATCATCTAAGCCCGAATCAGATTCATTCTCATTATGGACAGAATCCCAGCCACTGATAAACTCTTCTGATATTTTCTCGAAGCTAAGTGCATCTATTGGAGATATTACTCCAGTACCTGCTAAATAACATACTGGAGATATGAATAGTAAGAATATTACAAGTTTTGCAAATCTGGTAAGTTTATATTTCCCTTTCATAATCGTCTAATATTATAAGATTCAATTAAGGGCTTATGAAAACTATTTGCTAAGAAATTCTATAAACACCGTTAAGAAATGGATAAATGGTATCAAAAAGATACTTTGAGACAAATAAACACACACAGATATATAGAATATGCGTTTATGATTTAAGCGTGATTTATTTTTGAAAGAAATAAAACAATAAAAACTATGAACCCTACCTATAAGATTTTAATCACTGTAATTATCTCCGTTTTTAGTATAAGCGGCATGATTGCCCAAGATATTATTATCAAAAAAGATGGATCTAAAATAAAAGCTAAGATCATAGAGATCACCGATACACAGATAAGGTATAATGAGTTTAGAGATATCAACGATCTAATCTTTACAATGGACAGAGCATTGATCAGAGAGATCAGATTTGAGTCAGGTACAAAATATAAGGAGGAAAGACCTGGAACTGATGCAGCTTATTTTGCAGATGATCGAATCAGTAATCTTAAAATAAATTTCTTCTCGATTGGAGATGGTAATCTGATACTCACTTACGAGCGTGCTATCGATCCTGGTTCGTCATGGGAAGCTACGCTAAAGGTATATGGTATAGGAGATGGGACTGCTGAATTCAGTGACAATGATTCTGGATTTGGTTTCTATGGAGGCTATAAATTTAAACTAGGAAATATATTTAAGAAAAGTAGTGAGTATCGGCCTAAGCACATATTACACGGAGGATATTTTAGACCAGTGTTAGGTTATAGTTATAGTAGAACAGATTTTGAGTTTCGTTCTAATCGGTCATTTGAAAAAGATTCTTACGTTCATTTTGGGCTTGACATAGGGAAGCAGTGGATTATTAGAAATGCTATTGCTCTAGATCTCTCAATAGGCTTTCATTACTATGGAGGTAGCTTTACAAGTGATGATCCTAATGCAGATATTTTTAATATTAGTAATAGTATCAATGATGGAGATTTAACAGGAGCTGAAAATCGAGCAGTATCTTTTGGGTTTAAAGTCGGTGGCTTATTTTCCAAACAAGGAATTGATAAGAAAAAAACGAGATAAATTTTGAATAGTAAACTCCTAATTGTTTGCCTATTGCTTGGTATGATCTCATGTTCTGAAGATCCATTTGTAGACTTAGGAGAGATTGATGATAGTTTGGAAATCTTACCACCTAGTAATCAAAGAATTGGGGACCCAGTTAAAGGCCGAGAATATCTTATAACAGGTGATTACATTGATAGTGGAATTCCGCTAGATGTATTTACGAATACGATTGGTCGTGTAGCAGAAGCTAACAACCACCTAAATCGATCAGGTGTTAATACTGATATCCCATACAGCTATAGTGCAGTCACTGCCTCTAATGGGGTAGAAGTAGTAGCCCCAAATTGTCTACAATGTCATGGTGGTTATGTAAATGGAGACTTCATATTAGGTCTTGGCGATAACGCTGCAGACTACACACTAGATCAATCCTTGTTTGCTGGTCAACTAGATCAATTAGTAACATCGCTTTACAGTACAGACTCTCCTGAATGGGACGCTTATTTTCCTTTTACAAGAAGCATACAAGCAACTGGTAAAGATTTAGTTACTGATGTTGTAGGAGTTAACCCAGCTAACAAATTAGCTTTCATTCTTGCGGCTCATCGAGATAATCAAGATTTAACTTGGTCAGATGAAGAATTGTTTCCCGTGCCAGATGAGCTATATCCTTCTGATGTACCAGCTTGGTGGTTATTAAAAAAGAAAAATACAATGTTCAGCGCAGGAATCGGTCGTGGAGATTTTGCTAAGATTATGATGGCAGCCAGTGTTTTAGTTGTTGAGGACACCATCCAAGCTGCAGAGATTGATAGAAATTTTGTAGATGTTTTAGCTTTTATAAATACGCTAGAGGCACCAAAGTATCCACTAGCTATTGATATGAATAAAGCGCTCAAAGGGGAGATGTTATTCAAAGATAATTGTGCTAAATGCCACGGCACGTATGGCGATAATGAAACCTATCCAAATTTTCTTGTACACCATGACCTGATACAGACTGATCCTGCAGTTGCACAGAACGATTACTCCAATGAAGATTTTGAACAATGGTATAATGTGTCATGGTTTGGCACTGGTGAAAATGCGGCGCGAGTGGAAACCACTTCAGGATATATAGCACCTCCATTAGATGGAGTTTGGGCCACAGCTCCCTACTTGCACAACGGTTCAGTACCAACATTAGATGCTCTATTAGACAGTGAGTCAAGACCGACTTATTGGGATAAGCGTCTCAGCTCAGATACTTATGATTTAGAGTTGGTAGGGATGGATTACATAGAGCAAGAATCTAAGACGTCTAATTACACATATAATACCACGCTTAAAGGTTATGGAAATCAGGGACACTATTTTGCTGATCACTTATCTGACAATCAGCGATCTGATTTGATAGAGTATCTTAAAACGTTGTAGATCCAAAATGTCGTCCCAATGGGTCATGCCCTATTGAATAGATAGTGTTATGAAATCCTACTCCAGTTACGATATTTTCTTTTTAAGACATTATCAACGTAACCTTTGATATTGCTGTATTTGGTATCTTCTAAGTTAGGGTCCTCGTCCAAGATATCTTGTGCAAGATGTCTAGCTGTTTGTAATATTTTATGATCAGCAACGAGGTTAACTAGCTTTAAGTCTAAGATGCCACTTTGTTGAGTACTCATAATATCACCAGGGCCCCTTAGCCTCATATCCACCTCTGCAATCTCAAAACCGTTATTAGTATTGGTCATAGTTTTGATTCTTTCTTTCCCATCTTTAGATACTTTATAACTAGACATTAGGATGCAGTAAGACTGCTCTGCTCCTCTACCAACACGACCACGTAACTGGTGTAATTGGGAAAGACCAAAGCGTTCTGCATTTTCGATAATCATTACTGAGGCATTTGGTACATTGACACCCACTTCTATAACAGTAGTGGCCACCATTATCTTAGTCTTACCCTCTACAAAACGCTGCATCTCCGCGTCTTTATCTTTAGGTTTCATACGTCCATGCACTACGCTTATCTGAAATTGTTCTGGAGGAAAGAATTGTAGTAATTGCTCATATCCAGTTTGAAGGTTTTGTAGGTCAAGTTTCTCAGATTCTTCTATGAGTGGGAATACTACATAGATCTGCCTGCCTTTTGCAATTTCATCATGCATAAACTTAAGGACGTGTGCTCTTTGGTTTTCTTTTCGATGGACAGTTTGAATGTCTTTTCTGCCAGGTGGTAACTCATCGATAATTGACACATCTAAATCCCCATACACTGTCATAGCGAGTGTTCTAGGGATAGGTGTAGCTGTCATAACCAAAATATGAGGTGGTGCCTTTTTATTTTTCTTCCACAGTTTTGCTCGTTGCGCTACACCAAATCTGTGTTGCTCATCTGTTATTGCTAATCCTAGGTTTTTAAAAATTACTGGGTCCTCAATAAGTGCATGGGTCCCTACTAAAATATCTATATCTCCTTGTGCGAGTAACTTAAGTAACTCAACTCTCTTTTTACCAGTCACTGTACCTGATAAGAATGCGACTTTTATGGCTAACCCTTCTAGTTGCTCTAGTAGGGTTTGATAATGCTGTTGTGCCAGAATCTCCGTTGGGGCCATCATACAAGCTTGATATCCATTATCAAGGGCGATGAGCATAATCATCAACGCTACAATAGTTTTTCCACTGCCTACATCACCTTGTAAGAGACGATTCATTTGTGCACCTGAACCTATATCTGCTCTTATTTCTTTGATGACTCGCTTCTGCGCATTGGTAAGTTCAAAAGGTAATTTTTCATTATAGAATCGATTAAACTTATCACCTACAACCTCAAAAGGACTTCCTATGAATCGTAGATTACGATGCTTTTTCATTTGTAATAATCTCAGTTGCAAAAAGAAAAGCTCTTCGAATTTTATTCTATTGATTGCTGCGTTTAGTTTCTCTTCAGAAGGCGGGAAGTGTATCCAAACAAGTGAATCATATCTGGATGGAAGTTTGAGTTTAGTGATTAAATCAGGAGAGAGATTTTCTTTAAGATCCTGAGGACCAATTTCGGATAGTAGATATTTCAATAATGTTCGACGTCCCTTGCTCCCTAGAGATTTTGCATCTAGTTTTTCAGTAGAAGGATAAACAGGATCAAAGGATAGTTTTTTCGTTCCTGAGGCTTCAGACAGTTTTTCCATTTCTGGATGGGGTATACTCTTCTTGCCTTTGTAAAAGTTAGGCTTACCAAAAACTACATAGGTTTCACCAACTACCAGCATTTTCTGTATCCACCGCATGCCTTTAAACCATACTAGCTCAATAAATCCTGACTCATCTTTAAGCATGGCAGTGAGTCGTGATTGTCTTCTACCTTTTACTTGTTCGAAGTTGATGAGTTTACCTTTTACTTGTACAGATACATTAGGGTCCTTGACGTCCTTAATTCTATGAAATTTGGTCTTATCTACATATCTAAAAGGGAACTGATAAAGTAAATCTCTAAAGGTGAATATGCCTAGTTCTTTATTAAGAATCTCAGCCTTGTGAGGCCCTACACTTTTGAGGTAGGTGATTTTGCTATCTAACTTTTGTTCGGTAGGTCTCACAATTCAAACATACTGAATGGCAAAGAACTTAAGGATTCTTTTAGCGTTATATTTGTAGTAATAATTTGAGACTATGAAATCTTCGAAAAGAATGCTCCAAGTCGCCCAGATAGTAAAGCGAAATATGAGTATGGTGCTACTGCAAGAGGGTAATCTTATCTATGGTAGTGAGCCAATGGTTTCTGTGACTAATGTGGTTATGTCAGCAGATATGGGTATCGCAAAAGTATATGTGAGTATCTACAACACCGAGAACAAGCAAGAAGTCATGCTAATGCTAGAGCAAGAGATTTTTAGATTACGACAAAGCCTAGCTCAGCGTATTAAGAATCATGTAAGAAGGATTCCTAGAATCGATCTATATATAGATGAAACGATCGATGAGATGGAGAGCCTAAATAAATTATTTGATAAGCTAAATGCCGAGAAAAAAGGTAACTAGATAAGCACATTAATCTGTCGTGCTAATTCCTCATTTACTTTAATTTTTTTATCACTTGTCTTGAGGACGATATGATCATCGCCGATTTTAAATATTCTAAATTCCATATTCGGAGTTAGTCCTAATTCCCATAATTCACTTTCGATGTGCTCAGTGATTTGTTGTTTAGCTATTCTAGCTCTTGACTTTAGCTTAAGTTTTAGGAGTGGGTTAGCGGGTTTGATTTGCTTTTGAGGGATAGGAGAGCCATGTGGATCTTTGGTTGGAAAGCCAAGATGTTTGTCAACTTCATCCAGGTCTTCTTCTGTTAGGATGTGTTCATACTTTTCTGCTTCAGTATGTATCTGACCTTCTTCAAGGCCTACCTCATCTACAAGATAAGTTTCCCATAATCTATGGGCTCTCACTAGCGAATCGCCACTTTCATTTCCTTTGATAGACAACATTAACTGATTACCATTTTGATTTACTACACCGTCAGTCGCTAGTTTTTTGACATGTTTCTTAACTACATTTACTGATAATCCTAGGGCAGAGGAAACACTAGCAATATTAATTTTCTCTTTGCGATTTTTAATGAGATGCTTGATGATATCTTCTTGTTCGATTTTTGATTTTTGTTTTCTTCGCAGAATAAACTTTGTAAGCAATCCTTTCTTAGGGGAGAAGACTACTGCGATGAAGTAGAGCAGGGTGGCAGTGACACACATCGTAGGACCAGGTGCTATACCGCCTCCTAGTGATATAGCGAGTATTAGACCAAGTACGGCCGAGAGCAATCCTATTATTCCAGATAGGATTATCACATTTTTTAGTTTATCAGAAAGTAATAATGCTGTAGAAGCTGGTGTAATCAGCATAGCAACAACTAAAATAACTCCAACCGCCCTCAGAGAAGAGACTACTGCAAAAGATAAAAGCAACATTAGAAAATAATGGATCATCTTAACAGAGATACCCATAGTCTGAGCTATCGTAGGTTGGAAGGTGGTGATAAATAAATACCTGTAAAAAATGATAATGCTTATAATCGAGTAAATAGTAATTGCGAGAGTTAGGTATATATCCTCGTTTGAGATTCCTAGTACTGTTCCAAATAAGAAGTCTTTTAAATCTAAATGAACACCATCTCCTGTCGATACTTTGGAGATGCCGATCACACCTATTGAAAACATGGCGGTAAAAACGATGCCTATTGCCGCATCATTTTTGGTTTTTACATTGTGCTGTATCCAGGTAATTATAACGGCTGTCAATAGCCCAGCCATAACAGAGCCTAAGAAAAAGCCAATCGTACTATAACCCACTAAAATAAAAGCAATAAATATCCCAGGAAGTATTGCATGGGCTAAAGCATCACCGATGAGCGACATATTCCTAAGCACTATGAAACTGCCAATAGTACCGCACATTATCCCCACGAGAGAAGAGGCAATAAGTGCTCTTATGGCCCATTCATCTTGAGTAAGTGTTAGAAATAGTTCTTGCATTTATATAAAAATACTAATAAATTACAATAGCCAAAATTAATATTTAGATTAATCTAAATTCATTAACTCTATTAGAGCACCCTCTTTGAGTGCATATGGAGATATTATCATTGATTTGACAGTGCTTAGGTTTATAACAAACTTCATTAGGAGAAATGCAACCACAATTAGCTTAGCTCTTTGATCTGGGATATTCTGATTTTGTAATCTAGTTGGTAAATCGTGTTTGATGATTTTATTTATTTGCTCCAGTATATCTGCTATCTCAAATTTATTCGACTTTGTTTGGTTGATTTCTCCTGATAATATTTTTTCTAAGACTTCATATGATCCACTTGCACCTACTAGCCCTTCGATCTTTAGATGTTTGATCTTTTGTTCTAGTGGAGCTAATTGTTTTGAGAGAAAATTATTAATGCTCACCTCTTCTTCAATAGAAATCGGTTCGCCGTGAGTAAACTGATTGTACAACGCAGTGATACCTACTGGGAAACTTTCGATGTAGGATTCCTGATTATTTTGGACTAGAATAAATTCTACACTACCGCCTCCAATATCCATAATCAGGTAGTTACCTATTGTCATGTTTACTATTGCCTTGGTGCCCTTGGCGATTAGTTGTGCTTCTCTTTGCCCATCTATGATTTCTATGGTTATCCCAGTCTTCAATTTTACCTCTGCTTGAAAAGCTGGTCCATTGCTTGCAGTCCTTAGTGCAGCTGTACCAAAAACTTTCACTTGCTCAACCTTAAACTCTCTGAGTTTAGCATGAAATGCTTCAATAGTTTCGATACCCCTCTTGTAGCAATTTGCGCCTATAGTTTGGATACCTTCCTCCGCGATGTTGACAAATACTCGATTCCTATAAATTTCATTCCAACCTGACTTATACTTTTGTACAATTAATAAGTGGAAAGTATTAGTACCTAAATCTAGTACTGCATAATTTTGATTATTCTCTATCAACCTCCTGGTTGTT
>CALFUQ010000309.1 GCA_937929885.1 uncultured Saprospiraceae bacterium | reverse complement strand
GTAAGCAAATATTCTCTCCGTATCCATAAGGTGAAGTATTGATTCTTTGACTGTCCATTTACCCTCGGCATAACTATGGTCATACTTACTCGGGGGTATATTATTAAATAATTTAATAGTCTTAACAGATCCATACTCCATTGACTCAGTCACATCTTGAGAAGCCACTAAATCAATATATTTTTTAAAATACTGAGCGTATTCATTTTCATTTAAATCAGCAGGAGTCATTTATATTTTTTTTATAAAAGATTGCTAATGTAGCTAAATCTTAACTACAAAATCAAAGAGGGTACAGCAGCTAGTATTACTATTTAATTCTCAACTGATGTGGACTTGTTTTAGGTATTCGCTCAATAATATTTCTGGCTTCTAAATCCAACTTCACAGAGACTACATACCAGATAACTTTCCCATCAAAACTATCAGAAAGATCTTGATGAGCCCTATCAGATAATTCACTGTAGGTGATAATTTCTTCCTTCTCAATAGTATCTAAAATGTAGGCTTTAATGACATCATATCTCCTTTTTAAGATGTTAACTCCTTTTTTACCATGAGGATGTAGCGTAAGT
Organism: uncultured Saprospiraceae bacterium; assembly: GCA_937929885.1. GTDB lineage: Bacteria > Bacteroidota > Bacteroidia > Chitinophagales > Saprospiraceae > CALFUQ01. The sequence continues at coordinate 2,241 of CALFUQ010000309.1, read as the reverse complement.
ATTTTTTCCTCTTCCATAATTCATTATTAGGTCTCAATTAAATATAGCGATTCTACACGGAAAATGTCATCTAGTTGCTAATAGTTAGTTAGTTATATATAAGGATTTGCAGTAACTTAATAGTACCTTAAAACCACTTTATACCATGACAACTGCAACTGTAGATTCTTCTACTAATAAACTAATGCCGTCTCCTCTTGAGGTGGATTCCTTAGCTCCATATTTTTCAGGTATTGACCAAAATGGAGAATTCCAATCACTAGATCGACTTACTAAGAAAGGCCCTTTCGTTATAATATTTTATAGGGGACATTGGTGTTATTTCTGTAGAAAACAAATAACAGCATTTCAAAAAGGATTGGACAAATTATCTGATGAAGGTTTCCCTATAATTCTGGTCACTCCAGAGAAGCCAGAGTATATTCAAAAAACAGTAAAGAAGACTAAAATTAAATTTCCAGTACTCCATGATAATCTCAATTATATCATGACTAATTACAAAGTAGCAAAACCTGCTCCTGATTCTTTAAGAGCTCCATTTACTAAGATAGATCTTAAAGAAGTTAATAATACTGAGAACCCTGTTTTACCTATTCCCGCAACTTACATTGTAGGTGCTGATGGAATGATAAAGTACAGACATTTTGATCTTAACTATGCACTTAGAGCTTCCTTTAAAACTGTAGCTAAAAAAGTAAGAGAGATTAATCAATTAAGTTAGTTATTCCATTGCTTTTAGCGCACTGACAAACTCATCTAGCTCTTTAGTAGTCGTATAGATATTAGGCGTAATCCTACATCCTCTTACACCTGCACCATCTATTGCAACTGTCCATATCTTGTATTTATCCATAAGTGTGGTTGCAAGTTCCTTAGGCGTCATATGCTTGATCCCTACATTAGCTATGCCACATGATCTATGTTCTTCTTTAGGAGTGTTAAGATCTATATGTGGTAAGTCTCTAACTTGATCTGACCAATAACGCTGTAGATATCTTAATCTTGCTTCTTTCCTATCAGGTCCGATCCGCCAGAGATAATCTAATGCATTACCAATAGCTAAATCTGTTGCACAAGGATGTGTACCGATGTGATTTAAGTTTTTAATATCGGTAGGATCTTGTGACCACTCTGCGAATAATGGCCAAACATTTGGAATTTTCTCTTTCTTCACATAAAGCATACCCGCACCTATCGGAACACTAAGCCACTTATGCAAACTTGTACCATAGTAATCGCAATCTAAATCCTTAATATCAAAAGTAATGTGTCCAAAAGCGTGAGCTCCATCGACAAGTACTTCGACGCCTTTACTATGTGCCATGTCACAGATCTTTCTGATCGGCAGAATGTGACCAGTGATATTTATCATATGGCATACCATCAGTAGTTTTGTTTTCTCCGTTATGGCACTTGCATATATATCTACTATCTCTTCATCGCTCTTAGGGTGAAGCGGCACATCTATCCGATTATTCTTAATCTTATATCTAGCAGCAACATATTTAAACTGATTTAGCATAGCACCATAATCCTGATTTGCCATAACGGCTTCATCACCTTCTTCCCAGTGCATCCCACTGATAATCAGGTCAAGAGATTCAGTTGTATTCCTAGTAATTACAAGCTCTGTCTCATCACATCCAGCTAATACTCCAAGCTTCTTTTGCATCGACTTCTTATTGTCCCATTGAACGGTACGCATGTAGTAGGATCCTTCAAAGTTCACATCTCTGATATGATTTATATAGTTTTCTAATGTCTCTTGAGGAGTGATACAATAATATCCATTTTCTAAATTGATGTAGTCAGGTTTTAGTTTATAACCATCTCTTATTTGTAACCAAAATTTTTCATCACGAGCAACCTGCTCTACAGTGAGATGCTCAACTGTTGCAACAAGCTTATCTAATTGTTTGAAAACTGGATTTGCACTTAGCCCTATAGCGGTAGCACTCTTTATAAAATCTCTCTTGTTCATAACTTGAAATTTTTAAAACTTCAGGATGAGAATAATGATAATTTAAGTTACCAATTATCAAGCAAAAAAAATAGGGCCAAGTAAACTTGACCCTATTAGATATATCATTATGATTTTAGATTCTTATGCAAACATTTCCGTAGATGCAAAGTGGAAGTTAGCCTCCCTCAAAGCATTCTCATCAGAGTCTGCACCATGCACTGCGTTCTCACCAATGCTCGTAGCAAATAATGCTCGGATAGTTCCTTCAGCAGCTTCTG
>CALFUQ010000308.1 GCA_937929885.1 uncultured Saprospiraceae bacterium | reverse complement strand
CTTAGGCGTCTCAGGATAATGTGACATGATATCAGCTGCTAAAGCAGGAGCCGATAAGCAACCCACTTCTTCATCATACGAGAATGCAAAGTAAATCGGCTTCTTAAGATCAGCAGCAAGCATCTCTGGTAATACAGCAAGGCAACATGCTATAAATCCTTTCATGTCGCAGCTACCTCTTCCATACAGCAGCCCATCTCCACCATCAGTAAGTACGAATGGGTCAGTTTCCCATGGCTGTCCCTCTACTGGTACTACATCCGTATGTCCAGATAAGACAATTCCACCATCGATTGCAGGGCCTATTCTACAGTGTATCGATCGCTTATTTTCACTATCGTTTCGCACATTTTTAAAGGTAACTTTATGTTCCGTGAGGTAATCTTCTATCCATTGAGCAATACTTGCATTGCTATGTCCTCCCAATACTGGAAAAGAAACTAGCTTAGTTAATATCTCTGTAACTGTCATCGTGTAATTTGATTTAATTCCATCCTATCGCGATTGCTAACATAAGGAATATCCAACACATAAAAAGTATCATTAGCATCAGCGGCGTGATGAAACTTAACCATCTATCGAATGGCACTCTAGACAAACTCAACATAGCAATTAATCCACCTAATGTTGGATTGATTAAATTGGTTACACCATCACCTATCTGAAATGCTAGTATGGTAGTTTGTCTAGTTAAACCCACTAAGTCGCCTACAGGAATCATTATCGGCAAAGTAGCCAATGCTTGTCCACTCCCTGAAGGAATAAATAAATTCATGACACACTGAGCTAGTGACATAACTATAGCAGAACCATAGATAGGTAAAGAGGTAAGCATATCTGACAATTGAAACGCAATGGTGTCACTTATCTGTCCCATCTCTAAGATTACTTTTATAGTCGTAGCATAACCTACCATAAAAGCTCCTGGCGCAACAATACTTATCGACTTAAGTGTAGTCTCACTAATCTCACGCGGGTTTAATCTTGCACCTATACCAGCTGCTATCGCTATCATGACGAATACCGCAGCTATCTCTTGCAAGTACCAGCCATAAGTAAATATGCCGAAGAGCATATAAGCCATACCACCCACAAAGATCAAGGCTACTAACCAATTGTTAAGCGACATGGAATATTCATTTAGACTCTTTGATAGAGATAATCCCTCTGTATCTAAGTCGTCACCAATGCTCTTAGTCCTATCTTGATTTATCTTTCTAAAATATCGGACGTTATAAAAGGCTAGTAATGATAGTCCACAAAAGCAAACTAAACTTCTAAGTGCAGCTCCAGAATACATTGGCATTTCTGCAATCTGATGACCAGTACCTACCGTGTAAGGATTTACTGGAGACAAGCCAAAGCCTACTGTGATAGCAGCAACACACATACCAGCTGCTAGTATCAAATCACCACCTATAGCTAGTGATAGCATGGCTCCGATTGGAACCATAGCAATATTGTTTTCATAGCCAACGAAAATTCCTAATAAGCCAAAGACGAAAGTCATGACTATTACAATTAAGTACCTGCGTTTTAATCCAAGTTTTTTGACTAAGGTACCTACTGCATTTTCTACCATCTTAGATCGCTCTAATATGCCAAACATAATCCCACTTGCAAATATGACCCAAATGATATCTGATGCAGATTTAAATCCTTTAGCTAAGGCGGTAAACATATCTAGAATGCTTACTGGATTTTGATCAACAAACTTAAAAGTACCTGGAACAACCCGCTGCCTACCATCGACTAACTCTCGCTCAAACATCCCTGCAGGTAAAATATAACTAAGAATCGTAGCTAAAACTATAATGCCAAAGAGCATACTTACTGGATGTGGAATCCGCTCATACCATCTCTTCTTTTCTACATTCATTTTGTGAATGTAATTGAGTATTTTCAACTATGCTAATTACTAAGCGAATAATAATATTTGTCGGTTTATGCTGTGGTTTATTTTTCCTTTGTTGCACATCAGAAAAAGACTACCCAAGGCATGACATAGTAATAATAGGTGGAGGTCTTATGGGGTCTTCTGCAGCCTGGCAATTGGCTGATGAGGGATTAAAAGTTACACTCTTAGAGAAACAAAGTAATATCTATACTTCTGGATCTAGTCTTGGAGAAGCTAGGATAGCCAGGAGCTTTGGAGGTAAAAATGACAAGTGGTCTTATTTGCATAATAGAACTGTGGATCTAGCCAAAAACCTTATTGCGTATCTAAATACTACTGAGCCTGACAGTCACTCCATGACAGATATATACAACACTAGTCCAGTTACGTATATCAGGAACAAGTCAAGGTTAGAAAGCGTGCAAAATCAAATTAGTGAGCAAACTGATTCAGTACTGATAGCAACAAATATGGAGGAGGGCTTAGAACTCTTCGATGCTAATTTGCCCGATTCAGTTTTCTTGCTTAGGGAGTACAAAGAATTTTCTGGGACAATTAATCCAAGTAAGATCATTCAGAAAATGCATTTAGCAATTCAGCACAAAGGTAGTACTATCAGTTATAACACTAAAGTTACCAAGCTAGTAAAAGATAAAAGTGGATTCAAGATTGAAATGATTGACACGTATTCTAATGAAAAGAAAATTATTCTAACAGACAAAGTTATAGTAGCGGCAGGGCCCTATAATGGTGAACTGCTTCTAAATACCGTTCCTTATTTTGATAAGCTGATCGATATAAAAAGAGTTTTCGTTAGTTTCTTTAGACTGAAAGCAGATACTTGGAATACTCTAGAAGATTCTATAAAAGAAAAGTTAGTTGATGCTTACCCTTGCATTAACAGTACGTCAGGAACGAGAGAAGGAGCAAACTTTTCAATGGTAGAAAGTAGAGATGATACGGGTAATCCTTTGATTAAGATAGGAGGCCATTTTCAGCGTAGCGAAATTCATGAACTCGATAGTACTTGGAAGCAAAAGCTAAGTGAAGAAGAAATTGAATGGAGCAGAAAACATATTTTGAGATATTGGAAATTTATTGATTTAGATATTGACAATGATGATCTCAAATATGAGTCAGGATATTCTTGTGTTTACTCTTTAAGTAAAAATGAGGTACCATATATAACACCTGCTAAATTTGATGGTAAAATGGATCCTAGTCTTATCGTTTTAGGAGCTCTATCAGGAGTAGGTGCTAAAGGATGTCTAGCTTATGGTGAGTTAGCCGCTAATTATATACAAGACAAGAAAATAGCTGGTGAATTATATCAAATTACAAAGGAAGCACTTGGCTACGATAGACTAGTAAATGATATCTTAGCTTTATCAGAGACAGAAGAAACTAAAAGTCACTAAGTGGAAAAAGTAAGAGCTGATAAATGGTTGTGGAGCGTAAGAATATTTAAGTCGCGGACTCAAGCGACTGACGCTTGCAAACAAAAAAAGATAAGTATAGGAGAACTTAATCTCAAACCTTCTCATCAAATAAGTGTTGGAGATGAAGTCTTAGTAAAGAAGAATGGATTTAATTTTCAATTCCTTGTAAAGAAGTTAATTCAAAAACGAGTTGGTGCTTCTTTAGCTGTAGAATGTTACGACAATATCACTCCTGCTGATGAATTAAATAAGTATGAAAGCTGGTATATCGGTAAAGCCAGACCAGAGTGGAGAGAGCGTGGAGCAGGAAGACCTACTAAAAAGGAACGTAGAACAATAGATGACTTTAAAAAGGACTATTTTAATATTGATGATGATGAATTGTAATAGTTACAACTCATCATCAATAAATATTAATTTTTGATTAGGCTTTCTTGACTACCAAGCAACCTGCCATAATATCATGTAAAGCTTGTTTCTTTTGAGTCCAGATAGCCATTAGATATCCTATTAAAAGAATAATGGCAGATATCATCTTTCCCCAGTACCTTCCACTTGCTTTACCAAATGAAATTTTATCTCCTTGTAAATCAGTGACCTTAAGACCTAAAGCCATTTTCCCAAAGGTTGCTTGATTATCACTTGTTTCCATGAAAGCAAAATATAGCCATGGAACTATTAAAGTAATGGCATAGTAGGTGAATATTCCACTAGTGTCGCCTGCTGCTAATGCTTCAGGATCGAGCCCAAGCCCAAATAAGCTAGTAAGAAAATAAAGAGGTATACCAGTTACTAAAGCGTCAATTAAATATGCTAATAATCGTTGGCCAAAGTTTGCATAAACTGCATTTGTAGGTTGTACAATTGGTTCGTCAATTATGTCATCAAAGTTATCCATAATAGATTTTTAAAGTGGTTTAAAGTTTTTCTATTAGTAAGATATAATAATAAGGCATAATATCTTCCCCTAACCAGTAAAAAAGTAATAGGAAATCAATTCTAAATAACCCTAAGAAATGGTATTGGATTCAAATCAAGAATTATAACATGGCATCTTTCGAATTGTAAATTTTAGAATCTACAACTGGTTACTTTATTCTTGCATCTCTTAGCGCTGAAATTAACTTACTACTTCTAACTACATAACTCTCATTAAGCTTAGGGCTGCTAAGAAATTATTGATTGATACAGATATGAATATCTCCGAAGCAGCATATGCTTCAAGGTTTAATACACTCAATTACTTTAGTAAAAATTTTTCTAAAATGTTTGATTGCTCTCCGTCAGAATTTAGAGCTAGCTAGAAGGCTTAAACGTGGTACAGTTTATCTTACCCGTCAGACTATCTGTTATAAAGTTTTCGTTCGAGCCCTTTGTAATAATAGTCTCTACTCCACTTGCATTACAAATCCTGACTGCTTCTAATTTAGAAGTCATGCCACCTGTACCCAGGCCATCTTTTTTCTCTTCTATGTATTGAGCTACAGATTCTAAATCAGTCACCTCACTTATGAGTTTGGCATCTGCATGTAGGTGAGGATTCTTATCATAGATTCCATCAACGTCTGAAACCAATATCAAAGTCTTTGCACCGATTAACGTTGCTACTTTGGCTGAGAGTTTGTCATTGTCTCCTAACTCAATTTCGTCTACAGCTACTGTATCATTTTCGTTGATGATAGGCACAAAGTTGTGATGTAACAATTCTTTAATTGTATTAAGGGTATTGCTTTGAGCTACACCACTATCAAAATCGCGATAAGTAAGTAAGCACTGAGCAATCTCAATTTTGAAATCGCTAAACACTTCATAATAAAACTGCATGAGCTTAGGTTGACCTATTGCAGCCATAGCTTGTTTAGAGGCAACGAGATTTTTCCAGTCATCTGTATTCACAAATTGCTTCGCTGTTGCTATAGCACCTGAAGAAACTAAGACGACATGATAATTTTTTTGTAACTGTAGTATTTCTTGAGCCAGCTCTTCTAGCTTGCCACGCGAGATACGATCTGACCCATTGGTCAAAGTACTTGATCCTATCTTTACTACTATTATTTCTTTCACTAATTTATGATCTAAGCATTAAACACGTATTTGCCCTTGGCCATTGATAAACCACTTGTTAGAAACCAATTGGGATAGACCTAGAGGACCTCTAAAATGTAGCTTCTGGGTGCTGACTGCTATCTCCGCTCCAAAGCCAAATTGACCTCCATCTGTAAATCTTGTCGAGGCGTTGTGGTAAACAGCAGCAGAGTCAACTTCATTCTGAAATTTTGCTGCTACGGTATCAGCTTTACAAACTATCGTTGCGGAATGACCGCCAGAATATTTATTGATTGACTCAATAGCATCGTCTAGTTGGTCAACAACATCCATTAATATTTTTGCAGCGAGAAATTCTTGATAAAAAATATCTTCACTTTCGATAGGTAATAACCTTACATCTAAATGTTGCAATGCCTTGGAAGCATATACCTCGATACCTGATTCTGTTAATTTATTGATCAGATTTTTTACTTTCTCATTAAGATTTGGAATAGCCTTATTGAAAAGTACTTTATCCAAAGCGTTACATACACTTAACCTTGCTTTGCCATCGATAATAATACCTTCAGCCATTTGAAAATCTGCATCTTCATGTATATAGGCAAAATTATTTCCTCGACCACTAATGACTAATGGGATAGTTGTATTTGATCGTATGTAGTTGATCAACCCTTCTCCACCTCTGGGAATTATAAGATCGATTCGATAAGGATTGTCAGCAATTAATGTTTGAGTCTCAGTCCTAGAGATATCTAAATAGTTTATATAGCTTTTACTTTCACCATTTATCTCAAGTGCTTGATGCCATAGGTCTACTAAATATAAATTACTATTTCTCGCTTCCTTTCCACCTTTTAGGTAGATTTTATTGCCAGCTTTAAATGCACTAATTGCAGCCTCAATTGTTACATCTGGTCGAGACTCATAGATTATCAATATTTTCCCAAATGGAACAACTTTATTTTTGACTGTCATGCCATTAGGGTGATCGTACTCACTTATAATTTTACCGATCGGGTCTGCTATTTTAATTACATCTTGAATACTCCCAATCATCGCTTGCACTTTGTCATCATCCACCTTAAGTCTGTCATAAAGTGTCGCATCCAAATCCTTAGCAGCAGCTAGATCTAGCTGATTCTTTTCTATGATCTGATCTTTATGCTCTGCTATAAGTAAAGCTAAATCCGCTAAAACCTTGTCCTTATTCATGTAGCTAGTTAGACTACAAATATAATGCTGAAAA
>CALFUQ010000307.1 GCA_937929885.1 uncultured Saprospiraceae bacterium | reverse complement strand
CGAATTATCACAATTACACTCAGTCTCATAGACCACATCGAGAATAACAGGACAAGATTTTGCTAATGGTATATCAAAACACCCAGTCAAAATCACAGACCCATCAGCTAGTACGAATGTTCCTGGGAAACTCATCGTACCAAGTATTGGATCGAAGAAGTCATACATGCCATTAGAATTAAGATCTTCATGGATGTTGACAGTGACAAGGCCTGAATAATCAGAGCCTGGATTATTAAGTAGGGCTTCAAAACATAATGTAACAGGATCATCTCCGCCTTCGCAAGATCTTGTTAGTTTAAGTTCTGCAGTTTCAAGTGGACCTTTGAGTGTAACCGTAAAATCTGGGTTTACCGAGCTCTGGACAAACACATCACAGACTCCTCCATCTTCACAAACCTCAGATGGTCTTAATTCCTTTATATCAACTCCAACACTATAATCATCACATGGTGTATCTTCTGCAAAGTTAGCTTGGAAGTTGAGTGTAAATTGGCCTCCGACTGGCATATTATTATATCCAGCAAAACAAATCTGAGTTTGGGTACCTATAACAGTTACTATCTCAGTACCTACTGATTGTCCCGCTGGAATAGCATAGGCCATGGTGCCTGGAACATACTCGAGCTCATTGGGCAAAGTGATACACATCTGCAAGCTATCTCCTGATGGTTTGTCTGAGATGTTAAGACCTGTCACTGTGAATTCAGGATTGGACTGCCCACAGAAAGCTTCAGAAGGTTCTGCTGTTACTAATATTTTTGCGAAATCATTTGGGTTAGCATTCTTTATAATAAACTCATCACTAGTAACTTCACCTGTAGAAAGTATATCAGGACTACATGGATCAATAGCTGTAGCTTCAAAAGTTGCAATATCCCCTGAGACAAACTCATCACAATCTGTCTGCATCAAAAACTTCACAACTATAAAATTGCTATCTAAATCAGCAGTTACCCCAGGGAAGCCTTGCGAATGAATCACACTACTGAAAACACTGTCCTCTGGATAAGTAAGTATATTCCCATTGATCATCGGATCAGAAATACTATAAAAAGGAGTTGCTCCTGATAAATCACCACTATTAGGATAAGAAGCCATAAAACTTCCAGGCACAATGGTTGCTCCAGTGAGTGGAAGGTTAAACTCTAGTGCTATGTCTGTAAGTGTTGCTATTTGGACATTTTTGACGAGAGCAGCTACAGGTATCTCTCCACATAGCGGATACTCATCATCTCCAAAAGAAAGAAAATCTGCTTGGATATCAGACTCTTCTGTAACATACTGGTAGCAGCTTATACTTGCATTACAGTTACTTGCATTAGCTACAACTGCAGCTAATATATCTCTATCTAAACAACCAGATGTTACCGTTAAACAAACTTCTGCTACCTCTGGCTCCTCTGGACAATATAACAGTGTAGTCCCAATCTTCACATCAACACATTCGTCTGGTGCAAGGTCATCCATAGGGAATGAATAAGTAGAACTACCCCCAGATGAGGAAACAAAATTACTCGGGATAATATTCATATCAACATCATAGACATTCACCAATGAAAGGCTATTAGATATCGTGATTGAACCTAGTACACTCTTATGAGTCTCTAAACTGGCATCTCCTTCGGCACAAATCTCAACTGTGTTGATCTCTTCACTAGATCCTGGAGAAACACTTGCTAGTAAAAGTCTATCAGCCTCTTGTACAAGATCGGGGAATCCATTACTGATATCAGTAACCGTAAAATCTTCTGAGGTTTCTGAAAAGATAAACAGATCATCTCCGTCAAATGCATTATAGTAACTTTCATTATGCCCTACAGGTGTAGAGCCATCTCGACTGCATATTTCGTTTAACTGGTTATAAGTCCCGTCTGCTCTCAACCAACATCTAAAACAAGCCCCATTTAACGGTTCGCATATTTTGTAATCATACTCAATCTCATATAAAGAAAGATCAGATAGCTCAACTGGACATACTCTACATAGATCATACTCGATCGTAAAACCATCTGTTATACCACCTAGGCCAACAGCCATACCTGGATAACCATTTTCTTCTAGATTAAATGTTAACGAACCTACATCACCAGAACTTACTGAGCAGTACTCTTCTGTGCCAACAGTAACACAGGTATGATTAGTATACTCCGTAACTTCTAATGGATACACTACTCCCCCAGTGGTCACCAATCTTGCGTTACCACAATACATCAGCGGTGTGTTAATTGGCACTGTAATATCTTGCATATTGAAGAACGGACGATACTCTGTAGTATACCAATTGATAGGGGTCGATTGTACCACATTAAACTCATGCGTGACACTACCACCACAATCATCTACTGTCATATCTGTAACTGCATTAATCCCATTAGGACAAAATGTGGAGAATGGAGTATTCTCTCTACAGTTAGAAAAGGATAATAAGCAATCACTATCGAATTCGTCAAGGTAATGACCTGATGCAACATTGAGCATTTGAGGGAGCGCGTAGGTGAAACTAGGATCAATTTCCTTTCGTGCATGCGCCTTTATATTTTTTGTGAGTGGCACATTCCAAGAAGAATGAATAGAATCACCTACTTCTATACCATAAAAATCTATGAGCTGCTGCCAACAATCACTTTCTTCCCATGACGCTGTTTCCGTTTCTCTACAATCTTCTAGCATATTAAAATTCCTAAAGTATATTCCAAACAGATTACCATCGTGGTAATCATATGATGAACCACAAAGTGGGAAATTATACACTTCATCATCCCATGGTGTTTTTGCAGCATATGCAAAAAAACCAGGTGTTCCTGCTTCCTCTTTATCTATACATTCAGAAAAACTTGAAATATCTACCACTTGTCGTGTAGTGCTTCCCGCTTTTGAAAATTCTATTTTTACTAGTTCTGTTCCGCTAGCATCAATCATTAGTTCTGTCTCATCACTTCGCCAACTATTATAGCCTAGGGTAGTCATATTTGCAACCATATAAAACTGATAAGCGGGTCCTACAGATTGAGGTGTTTCAAAAGTTGCATACATCTCATATTTCATTGTATCACACGGTAGGAACCTACTAAGGTCTTCGATGGGAACATCATCTCTATCAACCATCTCGGTCAAGGTCTCATCAGTATACCCTAGGTTCTTACGTGTTACAGTTCCTCCACTTGAGATATCACATACACAATCACAATCTGTAGGATCAATTCTAAATTCTGTTGCATCACATGCTTTTACAATTACACAGGTACAATCCCCAGTATCACAAGTCTCGATGACCTGATGCGAACCAACCATGTATTGAGCTGGAGTACATATTGCAGTATCAGCAACTAGCTGATACTTATAACAAATTTCATCTCCTATATTAGGACTACCAATGGGTATATTAAGGACCCTGGAATCTTGTGTTAGGTCGGTTATCGTCCCATTAGCGCCAGTGATAGTTGTTGTTCCATTAATGGCTAACTCTGCACTGTTAGGTACAAATTCCACATCATAGACAGCTATAGGGCTTCCAGAAAAAACGACTTGTAATTCATTGGTTACTGCTCCTCCAGGACAAGGTTCTACATTCTCTTGTTCATAAATATAGCAGAACTCGATTGTTCTTGTTGAGACAGGCCTAGGTGTACATGAAGCAGCAGTGCCTGAATTACCTACAACACCAAAGTCATATCCGAAGAAGCTATTGTTTATTAAAGTCTGACCTTTTAATTCTACATAGGTAGCTCCATTGACAATATCAAATTCTTCGATTTCTGGAAAATCTTTAAAGGCTTGACCACAGTCTCGTTTAGCCTCTACAAAAAAGGAAGCAAAGGAGCAATCAACACTCGAACAAGCAATCGACGTAGGATCTGGAGGTAAAGCACAAAGGAATTCCAGCTCTACTTCTAATGATAAAGTCTCTCCTCCAGGTAAATCATCAAATAAGCCATCACCATCAGCATCCGTTATACCGCCAGCACCATCAGGATCTGCTGTTAAAGTTTGAAAATCTATGATAAGATCTCCGTTTACCCATTCGAATGAACTTGCAGGTAAAGTAGAGCCACCTATATTAACTTGTGCGACACCTAATGAACTCTGATCACAAGTCTCAAATCCTAAAGTAAGATCCGTAAATAAACCTGCAGCTGAATCTTGTACTGCAGTAGCTGTCCCAGGTTCAGCAGCATACATGGTCAGTTCGATAACTCCTGCATCACCACAGATACCAGGATTATTTAATTTTTCTACTACTGTATAAGGGTCTGGCCTTCCAACAGGGCGGATCCTGATTTCAGCTTGATCCACTATACTCATGCAGTATTCGTCATGGCAGCCCCAAGATGCTTTGTAGCTGATGACTTGAGTATTTTCGATCGGACAGTCATTTACTTCGTAGCAGAAAGTAATATTTATTCTTTCACTTTCATCGAAGTAATTATCTGCTGGATTAGGAATTGCATTACCTGGGAAGTAGGAATCATCAATATTAAGCGTTAATGTAGAATCCACTGCTGAATAACTATTGGCTATTTGAATTCCGTTAACTGAGGTACTAGTTAAGTTTAACTCATTTTCTAGATCTAATCCGCATACTGCAAAATCAAAATCCTTCAAATATGCATCGATCCCATCTTGAGAAATCTGTATGGTTGTACAAAACTCATCTTCAAGACGAGTGATCGTTGTATTGGGAACCGATCTAAAATTAAGTACGGGGGTTTTGATGGTAGAGTTATACACCCTTGTTGGGAATGCTTTTTGTCTACAGTTTTGAATATTCCCAAAAGTATCTTGGAATGTGAAATTGTATTCAAGATCTACCCTATATTCTAGTCCATTGATATCTGCATCGCAGGTACTTTCTACTCCGATGTAAGCTATGAAAATCGCATCGGTGATTCCTTCTAAAAGAAACTTAGGTTTAATTGGGTCAGGGTCTAGATTAGAAATCGTTGTCCCTGAATAATGGGTTGTTTCAAAACCTGCGTATTGCATACCCATATCAAAACTAAGGGTCATCTGAGCACCTAAAATATCACCAGGTTCTTCTATAAATACCACATAAGCCAATGTATCTGGATCACCACATTTAACAAGCTGATCAGTGGAAGCAAAACCTGCAACATTAATTAACTCGATAGATTTTATCTCAGGACACAAAGCGATGGGGTCCATCTTTAGTTCTGCTTTAGTAGCTGGCAGTTCCTGGAATTTGAATTGTACAAGCTCTTTTTTTAGAGATTGGATTTTACTTGCAAGTATTTTAGCTTTTTCTGGACTTGCTAATTTCTTTTGGCTATATAACTCATTTAGATTATCTATGAGAGGTTTA
>CALFUQ010000306.1 GCA_937929885.1 uncultured Saprospiraceae bacterium | reverse complement strand
GAAGAGTCCAACTTGATCATTTACAAAAGCTTGAGAAACTCAGTTATGATCAGCAAGGAGATGAAGAAATCAAAGCTCGGATGGCACAATATGAAATGGCCTACCGAATGCAAACTTCTGTGCCAGACGTAATGAATGTGGATAAAGAACCAGAGTATATCTACGAAATGTATGGCGAGGATTCTCGTACTCCTGGCACTTATGCTGCTAATGCTCTTTTAGCGCGGCGAATGATTGAGAAGGGAGTAAAGTGCGTCCAATTATATCATAGAGGCTGGGACCATCATGGTAATCTCCCTAATGCTATAAAAATTCAGTGCAAGGAGACGGATCAAGCAACTGCGGCCTTGATCAAAGATTTAAAAATGAGAGGACTACTTGATGACACCCTTGTCGTGTGGGGAGGAGAGTTTGGCAGAACTAGTTATACCCAAGGGCAACTAACAGATGATAACTATGGGCGAGATCATCACCCAAAGGCATTCTCTATATTCATGGCTGGCGCAGGAGTAAAACCTGGACACAGTTATGGTGCCACCGATGATTTTGGATACAATATAGTTTCTGACCCTGTACATGTACATGATTTTCAAGCTACCCTACTGCATTTAATGGGAATAGATCACGAACGACTCACCTACAAACACCAAGGAAGAAGATATAGACTCACAGATTTATTTGGGCACGTTGTAAGTGATATATTAGCCTAACTTATGGGAACCTTTATAGCACATTTACATCCTTTATTGGTACATCTACCAATAGGCTTTATTATTATCAGCATACTGATTGATTGGCACCAAAAAAATAATATATCAGTAAGTCGTGACAAGCTATCCACTTTTATGTGGGGTATGAGTGCCATCGCCTCGATCTTAGCGATGACGACGGGGATTGCTTCCCTTAGGACAGGATATTTTGAAGGGCTAAATATGTTTATCCACTTGATTTGTGGTTATGCAATCGCCATCGTTTGCACTTTTATTTGGTTTACTAAATGGAAAAGCAAAAACTACTTCAAAGGACAAAATTTGATCTTAAAATCCTTACTAGGAATTGGATTAGTCGTAGGCGGTCACATGGGTGGTAACTTGACACATGGAGAGGAACATTTACCTATGCCATTTGATCCTAAATCTGACTTACCTAAAATAGACTTATCGGATAGAGACAGTGTAAATGTGTATGAGGACATTGTAAAAGTCATCTTTGACCAGAAGTGTAATCGATGCCATGAAACGGGAGATGCAAGAGGCCGATTAAATATGACTACGCAAGAAGGATTATTAAGTGACAAGTATGGAGATCCAGCTATCGCACCACAAGACCTTCACAATAGCGAAGTATATAAGCGAATAAGCATGTCCCCTTGGAATAATAAGTATATGCCACCTAGTGGACCACCAATAAACTACAAAGAGAAAAAACTTATTGAATGGTGGATATTACAAGGGGCACCGTTTACTGGAAAACTCAGAGACATGGAGGTAGATAAACAAATGGCTTCATTCCTTCTATCTGAATATGGCATCGATCTCACTCAGAAGTCTTTTTATGAAAAAGCGGATATAGGTGCATTGTCTCCTGAAAATTTTGAAGCTATTAAATCAAGTTTTTTTAATGTTACAAATCTAGCTGCTGATAACAACTTCATAGATGTCTCTAACCATGGTCAATCCAAGAATATTTCTAACGAAAGGTTGCAAGCGCTTCTCGGAGCAAAGGATCATATAACCTGGCTTGATCTTAACGACTCAGATTTAGATGATGATGGCCTCAAGTCTATAAGTCAATTAAGCAACTTGACCAAGTTGAATATTAATAGAACTAAAATTACAGATGCTGGGTTAGATGCTATTATGGATTTAGAACAATTGATGGTATTAAATCTTTATGGCACCGCCATATCTGACAAAGGGCTAGAAAAATTAGAAAGCCTAAAATCCTTAGAGTCACTTTACTTATGGCAAACACAAACTACTAAAGAAGGCATCGAAGCATTAAGAGCTGCCTTACCAAATTGTAAAATCGAAACTGGTATTTAATTATGACATCCAAAGAAGTAATGGCACAATTAAAGTCCTTCGGAAATGAAGGCACAAAAAAAACACTTATGAAGCATGGGGCAAAAGAACCATTCTTCGGAGTGAAAGTTGCCGATCTCAAAAAAATAACTAAGAAGGTAAAAAAAGATCATAAGCTATCTTTAGAGCTATACGCTACTGGCAATTCTGATGCGATGTATTTAGCTGGCTTGATTGCTGATGAAGATCAAATCACTAAGAAGGAACTTAAGAAGTGGGTTAAGGAAGCGTACTGGTATTATATTTCTGAGTTCACAGTACCATGGGTAGCTGCAGAAACAAAGTTTGGTTTTGAATTAGGCTTAGAATGGATTAAATCTAAGAAAGAGAATATTGCTGCAGCTGGCTGGAGCACACTTTCCTCAGTTGCTAATCTAAGACCTGATGAAGAATTAGACATCAATAAATATAGTGAGCTATTAGACCATATAGGTGAAAACATTCATGATGCTCCTAATCGAGTCCGATATGTAATGAATGGCTTTGTCATAACGATTGGAGGGGCGATTAAAAAGTTATCTCCCAAAGCAAAAAAGATAGCTAAGAAAATCGGAAAGGTAGAAGTTAATGTAGGTGATACTGCTTGCAAGGTGCCATTAGCAACTGATTATATCCAGAAGATAGTTGATCGAGGTGCTGTAGGTAAGAAGCGTAAGAGTGCGAGGTGTTAGACTTTAAGCTATAATATCCTGCACCACATTTCCAAAAAGATCCGTCAATCTATAGTCTCTACCCTGAAAATGATAAGTAAGGTCTAAATGATTGAGTCCTAGTTGGTTTAAAATCGTTGCTTGCAGATCATGGATATGGACTTGATCTTTGACACCATGATAACCAAATGAATCAGTTTCACCATACGTAAGGCCAGGCTTGATGCCACCTCCAGCCATCCACATGGTATAAGCGTCAATATGATGATCTCTTCCTGAAAATTTGTTATCAGTTCCTGATCTGTTTTCAAGCATAGGCGTTCTCCCAAATTCGCCACCCCAAACTATCAAGGTCTCATCGAGCATGCCTCGTTGCTTAAGATCATTGATCAAAGCGGTCATTGGCTTATCAATGTCTTTGCACTTATCTCTGAATCCATGTTCTAATGACACCTCCTTAGCATTACCATGGGCATCCCATCCCCAGTCATACAATTGTATAAACCTTACGCCTTTCTCAACTAGCCTTCTTGCAAGCAGGCAATTATTGGCAAAGCTTTCCTTTCCTGGTTCAGTGCCATACATTTCATGGATGTATTTTGGTTCATCACTTATATCCATTACTTCTGGGACTGATACTTGCATCTTATAAGCCATCTCATATTGAGCAATACGAGTCAGGGTTTCAGGATCATTAAAAACATCGTATTCTTCCCTATTGACCTCATTTATAGCATGAATGATATCCTTCCTAAGGTCTCTAGAAACATTTGCTGGATCAGAGAGGTACAATATAGGGTCACCATGAGAACGACACTGTACGCCTTGATATACTGAGGGTAAAAATCCACTTCCCCAAACCGTTTTCCCTGCACTTGGTGTAGCTCCCCCAGAAAGTAATACCATATACCCTGGTAGGTTATCATTCTCACTGCCGAGTCCATAGGTGACCCATGAGCCGATGCTTGGGCGACCCATTCGAGCAGAACCAGTTTGCAGAAAAAGTTGCGCTGGTGCATGATTAATCTCATCAGTATGCATTGCTTTAAGAAAGCAAACATCATCAACAACAGAACTAAAGTGCGGGAGGTTATCAGAAACCCACGCACCTGATTGACCATACTGCGCAAACTCGGCTTTAGGCCCCAATAATTTTGGTTTACCTGATATAAAAGCAAATCGCTTGCCCTCCATAAATGAATCAGGACAAACTTGCTCATTCATCTTGGCAAGTTCTGGTTTGTAGTCGAATAGTTCTAGCTGAGATGGTGCACCTGCCATATGCAAGAAAATCACATTCTTAGCTTTAGGGCTAAAATGAGAAGCCCCAGTATTCACAGATGCTTTCTTGATAACCTCTGAGATCACACGATCTGTGGTCGAATTACAACCTAAAAGTGAAGCCATAGCCATTGCTCCTAACCCTGTAGTACAATCCTTAAGGAAATGTCTACGCGTCTCAAACTGAGCTTTCTTCTGATTATGGTGCTGTATTAATTTCACAACTAAGTTTTATTTAAAAAGCCATCAAGATTAAAAATCGCATGAGCCACCACTGCTGCAGGAGAAACCAAAGAAGTATTTTCTTCAGTAGCAATACTCAGTTCCTCTTCAGCCCTACTGTAAAGTTCTGATAAAGTAGATTCTATGATTCTGCTCGGGTCCTTCCCCAAACCCTTTTTGTAGGCGTATTTAATTTGTTCTGCTGGTTCATCACTGTGAGCTTTCATCAATTCGCCCAAAGCATTCGCGGCTTCTAAATAGACTGGATCGTTAAGCGTTACTAAAGCTTGTGTAGGAGTATTTGTCTTTATACGTCTACTCTTACAAAACTCTCTGGAAGGGCTGTCAAATGCCTCCATCGAAGGATATGGAGAAGATCGCTTCCAGTAAGTGTATAAACCTCTTCGATATTTTTGCTTTCCTTCTGACTCCTTCCACTTTTGATTGTTGTAGACTGTTTGCCATACATCATTAGGCTGAGGAGGCATCACACTCTTACCACCAATAGTATCATACAGTAACTGGCTTATGTACAAGGCCTGATCTCTAATTTGCTCTGCTGAAAGTCTTGACCTTGGACCTCTGCCAAGAAATTTATTATAAGGATCAACTCTAATTTTATCATCATCTACGATACTTGATTGTCTATAAGTATTTGACATCATTATCTCCTTTATCATAGATTTAAAACTCCAATTGTGCTTATGCATAAACTGATACGCAAGATGATCAAGTAATGCTTGATTGGTGGGTGCTTCTCCCATGGAACCAAAATCTTCCAGAGTCTCGACAATTCCGATCCCAAAAATTCGCTCCCAGATACGGTTGACCATTACCCTCGCAGTTAACGGGTTTTCTTTATCTACCAACCAATGTGCTAACTCCAGTCGATCTGTAATGTCGTGCGCTTTAAATTGGAGTACATCAGGAATTCTTTCGTTGACAGTATCAGCTCGAATGCGATGATTCCCTCTTACGAACAGTTGATTGGTCCGTCGTAATTTCTCACTCTTTTGAACCATGATCGGAGTTTTTTCAGCTATTGATCTCAGTTTAACTAGTTCCTTCTTCACTGAATTTAATTCATCTGATACAATTACATCTTCGTAAACAAGATCTATCTGTTTAAATAACAAAATTCCATCAGGTACAATCATCTGAGGGTTCTGGATTTCGAAAAGAAGGTCATGCTTTCCTGATATATCTTTTTCAATTGCCACTGTTTTAGTTTTCCAATCATGAGAGCCAGACCATTCATGACCACTATTACTTCTTGTTTTCTCAAAACCGGTATTAAATAACAGCCTACCTTCCTTACTATCTAGTCTTCCTTCTAAAAAAGAAATCTCTCCTGGTGTAGCATAAGAAAACTTTATAGAATCAAGCCCATTGAAATCAATATTCTCATAAATGAAATAAAACTGCCTCCCCTCCATGTCACTTACATTCATGGTCCAGTTGCAAATCACTCCATCAGGAAACAATAATGCATTTTCAAAATCATCACAATCTCTAGGAAGCAACGTCGGATATAGCGCCTCACTTATTTTCTTGCTCGGCAATTGATCTATCTCTATGTGATTATCAGTAATCTTAGAAATAAAATTAATTAGCGAATCAATTTTTTCTTCAGTATCGCTTTCATACAGCTCTAACATTGGGTAATCACCATGTAAATCTGCATCAACCGTATTATTAAAAAACGAAAGTGACTCATAAAACTCTACCTGACTAATAGGATCATATGGATGATCATGACATTGAGCACATCCTATGGGCGTGGATTGCCATATCTCGAAAGTAGTATTTAGCCGATCAATTACAGCAGCTACCCTGAACTCTTCATCATCAGATCCGCCTTCCATATTAGTCATAGAATTACGGTGAAATGAAGTTGCGATCAATTTGTCTTGATCATTTGGATCTATTAGATCGCCCGCCAATTGTTCAATGGTAAACTGATCAAAAGGCATATCAGCATTAAATGCATTAATCACCCAATCTCTATATCTCCAAATATTACGATGTGTATCTTTTTCATAACCATGGGAATCGGCATATCTAGCCAGATCCAACCACATACTTGCCCAGTGTTCTCCGTAAGCAGTTGATGATAGCAACTCATCAATCATGTCTTCATAATCTTCATTCTCTACTCGGTCAAAAACAGGCAGGCCAGTGATATCAAAACTGGCTCTTCGCCATAGGTCTTCTTTCGCAGCGATCTCGTTAGGTAATAAATTCTTTTCTTCTAATTTTATCAAAATAAATTTGTCGATATCTGTTGCAGCCCATTCATTGCTTGTCTTAGGAATATCTCTTAGCACAACTGGCGTATAAGCCCAGTGAGTGCCCCACTTTGCTCCATCATCTATCCATTGTTTTATCAGCTTAGCCTCATCCTCCTCTAGCTTATGCTCTTTACTCCGTGGCATCATATATTCTGGGTCATTAGAAATTACCCTTTTATAAATTTCACTGTTCTTAGCAGAGCCTGGAACTATAGCTGCTCTTCCAGATTTTTCATTTCTGGCAATAGCTGCATCTCTGTAAAGCAAGGATAAGCCCCCAGCTTTTTTTATGCCACCATGGCACGCGACACACTCTTTATTTAGAAGAGGTTTGATGTGATCATTGAAACTCACCTCTGATTGCTTACAAGAAGCAATTAAAATTAGAATCGAAAATACTGTGAACGAAAGCCGAACCAAATTTTTCATCATTACTAGATCAATTCAGAAGATAGT
>CALFUQ010000305.1 GCA_937929885.1 uncultured Saprospiraceae bacterium | reverse complement strand
GCCAGGCGATAGTATCTAAAGAACCAAAACTATTAAGAGAATCTTCTTTTGATAAGATGCTTTCCCCAAAACTAAATAGCGCAGTAACCAATCTTCCAGATGACAATAATGGTCTGTTTTTCATGATAGATAGAAACAATTTTGGGATCACCTATCAACTTACAGGAATGAGTGGTGGGGACAACTGTATGCAGACTATGATGTGGTTTGATCAGAAAACTCGACTAGGTTATATTTTCATGGGTAACACGGGATTCACAAACTTAAACAGGTCAAATCATATTCGGATATATAATGCACTAGTAAGTTTAGGATATAACAATTCCATTAAAAACGGAACACTTGTGGGTAATCTTAAACTTCGGATGCATAATGTTTACAATAGAATAAGGGCAATATATTAATTGAACATGATACGATGATTAATAATTTATGCGAAGAAATATTCCTCGCGGTTTTAAATCGCTTTTAATTTTCAAACAGAATTAATAAATGAGAAAAATAATATTCCTACTTGTAATTGTTTCTGCAGCTTGTAAATCTAATGTTTCGACATCAGTAGAAAAGAAAGATGTCGGAGCCACATTGAGTGCGCTAGTACAAGAAGCAATTGATGGCAGTTATGGAAGTACACCAGGTATTACCTTATCTGTGAAAAGTAGAAATAAGAATGTCTCAGCTGCAATCGGAAATGGTTTTGATAGCAAAGAAAAAGATAATGAGTTAAGCATAGATCAGCCATTTAGAATTGCAAGTGTTACAAAGACTTTTGTTGCAGTCTCTATTTTAAGATTACATGAGATGGATAGCCTGTCTGTTAACGACCCTCTAATCAACTACATATCAAACTCGCATCAAGAGATCTTAGCATCTGATGATTATAATCTTTCTGACATTACTATTCTCCATTGCCTCCAACACATTAGTGGTCTTTTTGACTATGCAGTTAATACGAAGTATAGAGATATTGTACTTGGTAATCCCAATAAAAGGTGGACGCGTACACAGCAACTTCAAGGTGCTGTTGATTGGGGTGATAAGATAGGAGAGCCAGGAGATAAATATGTGTACAGTGATACAGGATATATTTTGCTAGGAGAAATCATTGAGTCTTTTTTCGGAGGTGATCTCGCAATGGGGATAAGAACACTTGTAGGATTTGATAACCTTGGACTTGATAATACTTGGTTAGAGACATTAGAGGAAGAACCTGCTGGTATGAAGGACCTTGTACATTGCTATTTAGGGAGAGAGGATGTAACAGCGTTTGATCCTTCGATAGATCTTTATGGTGGTGGTGGATTGGTATCTACGACTGGAGATTTAGTAAAATTTATAGATGGTATTTTCAACGGAGAAATATTCGACAAAGAGGAGACACTAGAACTAATGCTAGCCAAGCCGATAATGAATAACCCCAAAGAAGAAGTAAATAACATGCGAGAATATAGATGTGGTATCGTTGGCATGCCACTCTATGGTCAAGAAATATTTGCACATAGTGGTATTTGGGATGTTTATGTGTTACACGATCCGTCATCTAATACAAGCATAGCTACCAATTTTACCAACCGACATAGATACAGGCTAATTAAAAAAGTAGTACAAACAATTAACCAACTTCCAGATGAAAACGCAGGGCAATGAATGCAGTAGAACTAAATAACATCAATTTTGCTTACCGCAAAAATGAACTTATCCTCGACAATATATCCATGGAGGTCCCCAAGGGCAGTATCTATGGATTCTTAGGGGCCAATGGAGCAGGGAAGAGTACTACGCTTAGACTAATCCTAGGGCTTATGAAACCGCAGCAAGGTAAGATTTCGATGTTTGGTAATAGTATATACGATTCTTATCCTAAACACTTGTCTTCAGTCGGGTCTATGATCGAGAGTGCATCACTTTATGAGCACTTGTCGGCTACAGATAATCTCAAGATTGCTGGGAAGTACTTTGGCCTAGATAAAGATAAAATCGAGCCGATATTAGAATTAGTAAAACTGCAAGACGCTAAGAAAAAGAAAGTAAAAGATTTTTCAACAGGGATGAAGCAACGTCTTGGACTTGCGATTGCCCTACAGCATGACCCCGAATTACTAATTCTAGATGAACCCACAAATGGTCTTGATCCAAATGGTATTATTGAGCTGAGAGAAATTTTACATCAACTAAGTGAGCAGAAAAAAACGATTCTTTTGTCTAGTCACATCCTATCTGAAGTAGAGAAGATTGTGAATAGGGTAGGGATTATAAATAATGGTAGTATAGCATTTGAAGGTAGTCTTTCTGAATTGCAATCTAAGAAATCAAAAAACCTTAGAGTGAAATTTAAAGTTTCAAATGTAAATAAGGCACTCACGTTATTCCCTAGTCAAGAGATTCTAAAAAGTGATGCTCTCGAGTACGAGCTTATAGTCCAAAATCAAGAAGAGCTAGCAGGGATGATAAAGGACCTAGTGCACAATGATATAGAAGTGTATGAAGTGTCTCCGATTGCAAGTGATTTAGAGAATATGTTTTTATCAGTTGTAAATAAGTAAGCTATGAAGATATTTAAAACCATAGCAGCAGAATTCACGAAGCTTAAGTATGCTCCGATTTTCAGTTTGATAGTGTTTTCCTTATTCGTGATTTGTGCAATAGTGTTTTTTGCAAGTTACATGGGGGTTAACGACTCTGTAAAGATGGGACAGAATCCTTGGCCAAGAAACCTAAATGCAAGCCTTGCTATTTATTCGATTTTTATCCTGATTCCATTTATTGTGATGTTTGTTAGCACTGGTGTATTTGTAGAGAATCAAGCAAGAGGATGGAAGTTCATTTATGCTACACCAAATGTTCGATCCTCTATTTTTTATAGTAAGTTATTTTCGTTTCTGATTGGGATTTTTATGCTCGGGATTATCATAATTATTCTGACTTTGATTACGACTTACTTTGCAGACTTCCTACTACCCGAGTACGAATTCAGATTTTATAAACCTGATATTAAATTAATTCTGGAGGGTTTTGTGCATGCCTTTATTTCTATACTTGGAGTGATTGGCATTCAATATTTTATAAGCCTTAGGGTTAAAGGGTTTTTAATTCCCATGAGTTTTGGAGTGTTGATGTTTATTGTCGGGTTTATTGTCTCGACTATTGACAAGCCACTAGTGCTTTACTCCCCATACTCATACCCTGGGATAGTTAAGGATCATAACATGTTTACAATAGGCAAGATAGGAGTGACACACGATCATTGGTTGAGTAATGTTGAAGTTTACAGCATTATAATTTTTATTTGCTTTGTAGGCCTTGCAAATATCCTAGAAGTGAGAAAAAACG
>CALFUQ010000304.1 GCA_937929885.1 uncultured Saprospiraceae bacterium | reverse complement strand
GACTTTGGTAAAACCATTTCATTGTTCTTTGCTTTGGCAACATTGGTGTTGCTATTTGCCATGATGTATACCAATTTTAAAAATGATGGTAATCTTATAATTTTAACGTGTGTTGGGCTATTGGTCGTTTTACCTCTCCTCTACTCTATTATAAAACTTTGGTTTGCTAAAGAATCTAAGGATTATAGACATGTATCCAGTTGTATTAAGGGGTTGATGGTGGGTGGTATACTTTGTTTATTCTTATTTTGAAAGAGATGATAGATCGTAAAATAATATTAGCCTCAAAATCACCACGCAGGAAATACTTGCTTGAGCAAGGTGGCTTTGAAGTCGAGGTAAGAACTTTTGATGTAGAGGAGGTCTATCCTGATGATTTAGATGTTCGGCTTGTACCCCAATATCTTGCCGAGCTTAAAATACAACCTGTCGTTACAAATTTAAAATCAGGCGAAATATTACTGGCAGCTGATACTATAGTTTTATTTGAAAATGAAATTTTAGGAAAACCAAAAGATAAGGAACAAGCTAAAGATTTTATTAGGAGAATGAGCGACTCTTCTCATGATGTTATTACTGGCGTTTGTATTAAAACTCTAGCTTCACAAAACATTTTCTCAGTTACGTCTAAAGTCTTATTCTCAAGTTTTACAGAAGCTGAAATTGATTACTATGTTGATAATTTTAATCCTTATGACAAGGCTGGAGCTTATGGGATACAAGACTGGATTGGGTGGACTAAGATTAAATTTATCGAGGGTTCTTATTCAAATATTATGGGATTACCAATGCATGAGGTTTATGAAGGGGTAAATCAAATAGCTAAAAAGTAATCGTAATGGCTCTTCTGTCTGAACTGTGATTTTATGATTAAAGGATTGTTATGATTGTTAAATACACGATTTCTTTTTGGGGATTTTTTAAATCAAAAAAAGGACAAACAAACATCAATAACTAGGAAGTCAAATAGTCAGCTTCACGCATAACCATTCACCCTTCTCCAATACCTCCATGACTTTGAATCCATTGGCAGTATATCTATCGAATACTAATTTCTTATCAGTTTTAAGAATCCCAGAAAGCAACAAACTGCCACCTTCTTTCAAAACAAAAGAAAGAACCTCGGCATGATCTAATAATACTTTACGATTAATATTCGCTAGGATAATATCGTACTTCTCTTGTGGGATCTCTACTGAAGAGGCACACTCAAAATGACAGAGCTTAGATTTATTTACCTGTATATTCTCTAATGCATTCTCGATAGCTATTTCTTCATGATCTATGCCATAAACTGATTTAGCTCCCATTTGCTCTGCAAGAATTGCAAGAATGCCCGTTCCACATCCAAAATCAAAAACTGAATTTCCATTCATCTTTAACTTGTCCATGGCTTGGATCATCATGTAAGTCGTTTCATGATGGCCAGTTCCGAATGCCATTTTAGGGTTGATCGTTATGGTGTGTTTAACATCAGGATTAATATCATGAAAATCAGCTTTTACGCAACAAATATCATCAACGATTACTGGTTCAAAATTAGACTCCCACTGCTCATTCCAATTTTGATCAGGTACTATAGATCTGCTATATTCGATAGAGACCACTTCTTTAAGATCATTTAAATTGTCATCTATACTATGGATGAGATCGTCAGTGGACTTTACGTAGGCTATCACATGATCGTCTTCTTCCTGCAATGCTTCGAAAGGTAGTGTGACAAGATAAGCCTGTAGTATTTCGAGGCTTTTATTTGATGTGATTTTGTAAGCGTAATACTGCTCTTTCAAAAGGTTAAGATTTGGGATGTTAGTTATCCATAGACCTCCTTCTTAGAGGACATCAAGGTGTTCATCAATAAAGAGGTAACAGTCATCGGTCCTACTCCGCCAGGCACTGGTGTAATGAACGAAGCTTTTTTACTAACTGGTTCAAAGTCAACATCACCCACTAAACGGTAACCTCTTTTACGCGATTCATCATCCACCCTATTAATACCAACATCAATAATCACTACACCCTCTTTAACCATATCTGCAGTTATGAAATTAGGAATTCCTATTGCGGCAATTATTATATCTGCTCGTAAGGTCTCTGCTGCAAGATCTTTAGTTCTGCTATGTGCTAAGGTTACTGTTGAGTTTCCAACTTTAGATTTCATACCCATCAAAATGCTCATAGGTTTACCCACTATATTACTTCGTCCAACTACCACCGTATGCTTACCTTCCGTAGGAATGTTATATCTATCAAGCATCTGCACTATCCCAAAAGGTGTCGCTGGTAAATAGCAAGGCAGACCTTGCGCCATTCTTCCGAAATTTACTGGATGGAAACCGTCTACATCTTTCTTAGGGTCAATGGCCAAAGTCACTGCAGTTGCATCAATATGTTTTGGTAATGGGAGCTGTACAATGAAGCCGTCTATATCCTCATCATTATTGAGATCGGAGATAATTTCCATTAGCTCTTCTTGAGTGATGCTGTCATCTTTATTGATCAATGTAGATTCGAAACCTACCATCTCACAAGACTTCACTTTGCTTCGCACATAGGATTGACTGGCTGGATCATTTCCTACTAATACCGCTGCTAAGTGAGGAATCTTCTTATCGCGATCTTTCAGCTTTTTTACTTCTTCAGCTATTTCAGATTTAATGGTTTCTGATAGGGCTTTACCGTCTATTAATTTCATAGGTTGTTAAACTCTGTTGTAGTCGTATTTCACAAAACACTAATATAATCCTCTACTCTAGATATATACTATCCGAAATGAGATTATTGTAAGCTAATGCTATTATCATCCCGATAGCAGCCCCTAACAAAGCTCCAAATAAAACATCAAGCGGATAATGAACACCTACATAAATCTGTGCAAAAGAAATCAAGGATGCCCAAATCACAAGCGGCCATCGCAATTTCTTAAATAATCTCCCCATTGTATAAATAAAAAAGAAAACCAATGCAAAGTGATTAGCTGCATGAGAGGAAGTAAAACTAAATCCTCTTCCGCATCTTGCTCTGAGAGAAACCGCTTCTTTAACATCAGGGTCATTGCAAGGGCGTAAGCGTTCCACATTCTTTTTAATCAATCGACTGCTTGTTATATCTGCTGTGCCAACAGTAATGGCTAGTGATAAGATAAATATTAGAGCCGTCTGCCATTTATAGTTAACAATAACAAAAGTCAGTAAGTAGATATAAAATGGAAGCCAAAGTAGCTTCTCTCTAAGCGCAGGCATTAAGTAATCAAAGACAATGTTGGATAGATCACCATTGATAAAATGAAATAGCCTTAAATCTAAATCTTGGATAGAAATCATGCAATAGAACACCTATGCAATTTAGTTACATTTGCAGACGAAAAAAACGATAAATGACTTTAATAAAATCCATATCAGGGATAAGAGGGACTATTGGCGGAGAGCAAGGTATTAATCTTACGCCGATTGATATTGTAGAATGTACTGCAGCATTTGGTCAGTGGGTACTTAACAATGGTAACAATCCTAAAATTGTGGTCGGTAGAGATGGTCGCATGACAGGAGCTATGGTTTCTGATCTAGTGGTTAATACGCTGCTAATGCAGGGAATCGATGTCATAGATTTAGGCTTATCTACTACGCCTACTGTAGAGATGGCTGTCCCAATGGAATCAGCTGGTGCAGGAATTATACTTACAGCTAGTCATAACCCTAAACAATGGAATGCGTTAAAGTTTGTTGATGATAAAGGAGAGTTCATTTCTAAAGCTGATGGAGAGGCTTTGCTTAATATGATTGATAACAAAGAAATGATTTTTGCCTATGTAGATAAACTGGGTAAGTACGAAAAGAAAGACGACTATATTCAGAAGCATATAGATGAGATATTAAAACTAGATTATCTGAATGTGGATCTAATCAAATCGAAAAAATATCATGTTGTAGTAGATGCGATTAACTCTACAGGTTCATTAGCTATACCTCCTCTTTTAGAAGCTTTTGGTTGCACTTATACAATTATCAATGCTGAGATATCTGGCGATTTTGCACATAATCCTGAGCCCTTACCAAAGCATTTAACGGAACTATGCGAAGTGATCGTGAAGGAGAAAGGAGACTTAGGAATTTCAGTTGACCCCGATGTTGATAGGCTTGCGCTAGTCCAAGAAGATGGAGTTTGTTTTGGAGAGGAGTATACACTTGTAGCAGTTGCGGATTCCATACTGAGTAAGAAAAAGGGAAATACTGTATCAAACCTATCTTCTACCAGAGCACTAGCTGATGTGACGAGCAAGCATGGAGGTACATATACTGCTGCCGCTGTAGGAGAAGTGAATGTGGTTAAAACAATGAAAGAAACTAAAGCAGTCATAGGTGGAGAAGGAAATGGAGGTGTGATACTTCCAGATTTACATTATGGTAGAGACGCCCTTGCTGGTATTGCACTAGTGCTAAATCTGATGGCAGAAAAGGATAAGAAGTTAAGTGAGATTAGGAAAGAATACCCTAGCTATACGATTGTAAAAAATAAAGTACAACTAGCAGAAGATCTTCCTCTAGAAGTAGTCTTCGATAAAATCAAAAAAGAATTAGCTGGTGAAAAATTTAATGAAATTGATGGACTGAAAATAGATTTTGCTGATGGTTGGGTTCACCTTAGAGCATCAAATACAGAACCTATTGTAAGACTATACGCTGAATCAGCTTCAGAAGAAAGAGCACAAGAATTAGTAAAATTAATACTTGATAAAATTGAGTAAACCAGCATTACTCAACTTTGCTCTTTATACACCTTACAACAAATTTTCGCCTCTTTTTGTCTTTTTTAGTCTCTATGTGGTGTTTGTGGGTATGGTTACCGTATCCTTCTTTTGTGATATGTAGATGATATTTAGGGTCAACGTTATCATCCATTCTTGACCAAAAATTAAAGGCCTCATCTTGCAGAAGTTCAGATCCTTGGAGGGTCCCACTTATTTTAAGTTTAAGAGGATTAGGTTCCTCAAAAAAACTAAATGTCTCATCCGAAATATGGGCAGCGATTCCTGAAACCTTCTTTTTAGATGTTGTATTATATTCTACTGCAGACTTAGGAACATCTTTTAGAATAAAGATGTAATCTCTATATTCATTCCAATCGCTATCTTTTGGTATTTCGAAACCAGCTGGGCAAACATCGTCTGTTTCATCGTAAGGATAATAATATCCTTCAACATCGATACCAACATCATTCTTGTCTATTGATACTGATTTTTTTGTTTTAAACCTCATGTTTTCAGCTAACCAAACTGTATTCAGTATTTTGACTGTTTGGTATACTTTCCCATCTCTAGCATCTATGATTTCTCCTTCAGAATGTAATTCTTGGGAAAAAGAAGTTAGAGATAAACATATAAAGCTAAATGTACAAAGCAATTTAATCTTCATTCGTTGACTTTTACAACCGACAATGAAACGGAAGAACAAAACAAATAAGATCTATTAAGACTTTTTAGTAGCTACGAAAGGAATTTGCATTCCCTCAACATCAATATTGGCCTTTAGCTTGTCATCTGCGAAAGTACCTTTGATATAAACTTTATACCCTTGGAAATAAAAGTAGCAACTAATTTTATCGCCATCTATTTCTAAATCTTTTACATCAGCTTCGAAGTCATCATTATTAGTCAGTTTACCTGTGTATGTACCGTCAGCTTGGACTAATACTAATTCCCCATCATAAGTACCCTCTGGTGTATCAATAGAATACTCCCATGAACCTGTATAATCAGCCACTACAATGCCTGCTAAGAAGCAAATTGATAATAAAAGAGATTTCATATTTTTAAATTTTTAAGATTAATACTGCTATCAAGTTAGATGTTTTTAAAAAGAAAAACAATGTGAAACTTATAACTATTCAACATGCGGTGCTCTTCTAAACTGAGTCTTAAAACAAAATATAGTGTTAGTAGCCTCTACCCCTTTAATTGTTTGGATCCTGTCATAAAGGATATCTCTAAGGTGGGCATTATTGATGGTAAAGATTTTTACCATTATAGCATACCTCCCAGCCACATTAAAGCACTCGACCACTTCAGGTATTTTTTTTAATGCTTCTATAACTTTATCTAGGTAGTCAACATGAGTAACCATAATCTGAATAAAGGCAGAAGTCTCATAACCGAGTACCATCTCATCTAACTGATAAATAGGTTTGACAAATACCCCAGACTCTTCTAATTTTTTAACTCTTTGGTGTACTAGGGAATTCGATACATTAAGTTTTTCTGCTAATTGAGAGAATACAATTCTAGAGTTATCTGATAATTCTTTAATTATTCTCCTATCTAAAGCGTCAAATTGATTTTCAAGCGTAGATTTATTCAAAGTCATTTGTCAATTTAACATATTAAATTCAAGTATTCCACTTTCTTGGTTATTAAAGCTATATTTAAAAGTAAATTTTGTTATACATCGCTCTATGAATATCTATCTTGACAACGCAGCAACTACTCCTCTTGATAAAGAAGTGCTCGACTCCATGATTCCTTATATGACAGAGAATTTTGGGAATCCTTCATCTATCCATGCACATGGTAGGAAGGTCAGAAGTGCTATAGAGGATGCAAGAAAAATCGTTGCGACTCATCTAAATGCTTCTGCTGGGGAGATTTTTTTTACTTCTTCTGCAACAGAAGCTAATAATATGGCATTGAAGGGCTCGGTGGATGACCTAGGAGTGACAAGGATTATAAGTAGCGAGATGGAGCATCATTGTGTATTGCATACATTAGAATATCTTGAAGATCACAAAGGAGTCAAAATAGAATACCTAAAGCTAGATAAAGAAGGTAACATAGATTTAAATCAACTAGAAAAGTTACTTGAAGACAAATCAGAAACTACACTTGTAACTTTAATGCATGCTAATAACGAGATCGGGACGATGATCGATTTCGCAAAAGTTAGTGAATTATGCAAAGCTCATAAAGCATATTTTCATAGTGATACTGTCCAGACGGTGGGTAAGTTTGCGATTGATGTGCAAGCAAATCCAGTTTGTTTCCTCTCAGGATCAGCGCACAAGTTTTATGGCCCTAAAGGGGTCGGCTTTATTTATATCAATGGGGATAACAAGGTAAAGCCAAGATTATTTGGAGGAGGCCAGGAGCGCAATATGCGCGCAGGTACTGAAAATGCTTATGGTATCGTAGGGTTAGGCAAAGCGCTTGACTTAGCTTACCAAAATTTAGAAGAAAGGAAAGCTCATATCATATCATTGAGAGAGCGTTTTAAAAAAGGATTAAATGGAGCACTTGAAGATGTTGAGTTTCTAGGAAATCAAGAAGATCATTGTAATTATGCTGTCCTTAATGTGTCTTTGCCCAAAACTGTGAAGTCAGAAATGATAGCCTTTAATTTAGATATTGCAGGAGTAAGCGCATCTACTGGAAGTGCCTGTAGCTCAGGAGCAGTACATGACTCTCATGTTTTAGCAGCTATAGATTCAGATCCTAATCGCAAATCAGTAAGATTCTCTTTCTCACACCATAATACCGAAGCGCAAATTGACAAAACGATACAGGCATTAGCTAAGATCATGAATTGATGAATGATGTTCATTTACCATACCTGGAGAGATGCGTTATAATCGCAAAGCGTGCTGGTAAATCAGTCAAGAGTAATCCTCAAGTAGGAGCTGTATTAGTGTGCAATGATAGAATTATTGGCGAAGGTTATCATGAGTCTTATGGCTCAGCACATGCTGAAGTTAATGCCATAAGCAATGTTGTAGAAGCAGATCAAAACCTTATAGGTCAATCTACGCTATATGTTTCCTTAGAACCTTGTAATCATACAGGAAAGACAGGACCCTGTACGGATGTTATCATTAAGCACAAGATTCAGCATGTAGTTATTGCATATCGAGATCCCAATAACTCGGTAAAGAGTGATGGTATTTTAAAATTAGAAAGCGCTGGAGTTAAGGTTGACCTGATCGAAACAATCGAAGCTAAAAATCTGGTTAGACCTTTTGAGGTGGCTAGTCTCAATATGATACCGTATGTTATATTGAAGTTTGCTCAGAGTAAAGATTTCTTCCTAGGAAAAAAGGGTGAACAAGTTTGGATCTCTAATAATTACACTCAGCACCTTGTTCACAAATGGAGGTCTGAGATAGATGGGATCATGGTAGGGAAGAATACGGTTTTGACCGATAACCCTAAACTTACTAATAGACTTTATAATGGAGATTCTCCAATCAGAATCATACCAAATGGCGGCGCTCAGATAAATGAGAAATTCCATGTTAAATCAGACGGAGGTGAAACTTGGTTTTATGAGGATACGTCAGACCTAAGAGTATTGCTAAAAGATCTATATAAACGAGGAATTAATAGGTTAATGATAGAAGGTGGTGCTCAGATGATTAATTCGTTTGTGAATGAGAGTCTATGGCATGAGGCAAGAATAATTACTGGGAATAAACAACTCAATAATGGCATAAAAGCCCCTGTAATCAAAGGTAAACTGATCTCCTCCCAGTCCTTGGCCGATGATTTAATACAGATAGTATACGCAGCATAGTGTCTAGCTACTGACGCATACGTTAAGGAATGCGTTAAATTTCATTTAAAACCATAGCAATCAAGAAGATATAGTAGGTAATTGTGTTTCTTAATTGTTACTTTGATTACTTATTAGTAAGAACTAGAGATACAATGAAGTCTGTTCCCAGTCCTATTTTCAAGCTTTTTGCTTTCGTTTTGTTTGTTTCGTTGAGTGGTGTACTTACTGCACAAGAAAAAATCAATTGGTTATCATGGGAAGAAGCAGTCAAGAAATCAGAAAAAGAACCAAGGAAAATTTTTGTAGATATCTATACTGATTGGTGCGGATGGTGTAAGAAAATGGATAAAGCTACTTTCCAAAATGCAGCTATCGCTAAGTATATGAATGCTAATTACTACTCAGTCAAGTTTGATGCTGAACAAAAGGAAGTAATTAACTTCAGGGGTAAGACTTATGAATTTGTGAAGAACGGTCGTAGAGGCTATAACACCTTAGCTGCTGAATTAACTCAAGGAAGACTCTCCTACCCAACTATAGTTTTCTTAGACGAGAGTATTAATATTATACAGCCAATTCCTGGTTTTAGAGCCAAGACTGAGTTTGAGATGATGATGACTTTCTTTGCTGAAGATTTTTACAAGGATACACCTTGGCAAAATTACGTAAAGGCATATACGCCCATGTCAAAGAAAGCTGCTAGTAAGTACTCCCGTACTGTTAGTAATAACTAAGCAATTTGATTTCCTTTTCTATTTACTAAGCTATAAGAATTAACATATAGCTGTATTTATACTTCACTATATTCATATTACATTAATAGTTAATTCGTAAATTGCAATACCCAAGGAAGCAACTTATTGCTAAATAAATTATAACAAAAAATGAGTGATACTAACACATTCGTAGCAACCCCAGAAGCTAAAGGAAAAGCAAAGAAATTCAGGACCTTCGCTATAATAGCTTGGGTAGTTGCCATGGCAGCACAGGCATTTGCAATTTTAAAGTTAATCAGTGATGATAAGTTAGTCTTGCTGATTGTCGCCATAGTTGGTATTCTCGTGACTGCAATTATTGGTTCTACTTTCTGGAAGAAAAGTAATAAGCTTGATCCTACATCAGAAAAGAACCCAACAAGATTCTTTCTTCAGAATCAACTTGGGGCTATTATGGGCGTAATGTGTTTGTTGCCTATGGTTATTATGATTTTTACGAGTAATACTATCAGTGGTAAAACAAAGGCGATTGCCGGTAGTGCAGCTGCAGTTGCAATGACAGCTGCTGGAGTATCTGGAGTAGAGTTCGACGCAGCTTCTATAGAAAAGTATACTGCAGAGATCAAAAAACAAAATAAGGAAGCTGAGAGTTTTGGGATTAATTCTGGATTGGTATTTTGGTCGAAAGCTGGTAATAAGTATCATGCATTTGACGATTGCCAGTATATAAAAGGTAAATCGCTTTCCAAAGGAAGCATTAAGGAATCATGGGAGCAGAAAGGAATTTCTGAGTTATGTAAAGTTTGTAAGAAGAAAGCTGAAAAGGCTGCAAGTGTTCCGAAGACTTCAGATGTTAAAGAGTTAATGGAAGCTGAGAATTAATTAGCTGGTAGTCAGTTAAAGTGCTGATGTGCTATTTAGTTGTCGTGATATTCAATTATCAAATTAGCACATCATCATTTTAATTTATCTTTTAATTAAAATCCCAATCTCTGAGATTTATAGTTGCTTCAATCCTGTTTTCTAAATCATCTTCCATCAATTCTCCAAAGAAATCTATTCCTGTAACTTCCTCTACTTCATCGATAGTCACTGCAAAATCTTTTAAGCTTCTTTTACTATCGGCATGAGGCATTAAAAATGCAATTCCTTTTTGTTCCGATCCTTCTAAGTCGAGGTAGATTTTGTAAAAGGATTTAGGTACACCAACTTCATTTTTGCCAATCCAAGTTTTGATATCGTTAATCACGGGACCTGTGACTACGAATAATCTTTTATTATCGTAAGCCCAGTCTCTTCCTTGCTGTTCTAGTTTATTCCAGATACCTGCGTTAAATTCTTTGCTTTGTGGCGCCATATTACTCATAAAGAAAGTCTCTTTCATCGCTTCTTTATTAAATGCCATATCTCCTGCTGGTGCCATATGGCCTCTAGTATATCCAGAGTTTATATAATCACCATGAGATGCAGACTTCCCTTTTACAGCTGTGTCAACATTGAATCTTCGATGTCTTTTAACATTTTTCACTTTGAGATCTGCTGCTGTCAGCTCATAGGCTACCCATTCTGGTATTTCGTGCCTATCATTGTAGGAGAGAGAATAGTATTTATGATGGGCTATATTGCCAGTTGTAGAGGTAGGAAGATAATATCGTTCATTATTATTTACAATCGTCGATCCTTCTCCGTCGCTTGCCAAGTCATCTAATGAGAGACCAGAGAGCATCTTCGCACCTCCTAACGCAAGGGTTACTAAGACTACAGTAAACATGATGAGTTTGCCGTAAAAGAAACCAGCCCCTTTAGCGCTACCTCTGTCTCCCTTAGTATGATTTTGTCTAAACTTTGCCATGTGTATATAACGAGCTATAATGACCAATAATGTATATATTCATGCTATGATAAAAGCTTGCATATCTGCACTCTTTTTACTGCTGTATTTACAATCAAATGCTCAATTAGGTACGACGCCATTACTTGGGGCAAAGTCACTCAGTTTAGGGAATACTGGAGCAGCAGCTGATGGTATTCAATCTATTTATTTTGGTCATGCAGGCTTATCTAGTATTGATAAGTTATCGGTAGAGGTATCTACTGAACAAAGATTTACTTTAAGTGATCTTACAGTAGCATCTGCTGCTCTTGCATTTAGAGCTGGTAACTATGGAGCGGTAGGTTTTTTTATAAGTAATTATGGCTTAGAAGAATACAAAGAGCAGAAATTTGGGATCTCATATGCTAAGTTTATCACTGGTAAAATATCAATAGGAGCACAATGGTCATTGAATACTATCCGAATAGATGAGTATGGGAGTACAAGCTTTTTCGGATTAGAACTTGGGATAATTGGTTATCTATCCGATAAGTTTTCTGTAGGTGTTCATTTATCTAATCCTGTCAAGAGAGATTTGCTGGGAGATGAATCCATATCTCAGTTAATCAATTTTGGATTTAAGTATGATTTATCCGAGAAGATTGGTTTGTATTCTGATTTTAGGATGATCAGTGATTATGATAATTCCTTTCACTTTGGTTTAGATTATAATATCAGTGAACCTCTTAATTTTAGGATAGGAATCGATACTGGTAGTTCGAGTTTTAGTTTTGGATTAGCTTATAATCTTAATCAGCAAGCATCTATCCACGGTGGATTTAGCAATCATCAGTATCTTGGAGTCACACCTGCGCTAAGCGTTAGTTATGAAAAATAATATCAAACAGTTACTAGTTACTTCTGCTACTTCATTTGAGCTAGTGCCCTTTATGGATTTTTTAGAGAAAGAAGCTGAGAAGAAATCATTTTTTGAGTACAACTTCAATGGGTTTTCTATATTTCCGGTGGTGACTGGCGTTGGTCCTACTTTCACGGCTTTTGCTATCTCTAGATTTAATGGAATAAAGGATATAGACATGGCTATTAACATCGGAATCGCTGGTGCATATAATCGTGGCTTTGAAATCGGAGATGCATTCCAAGTTGATAAAGACTGTTTTGGCGATATCGGTGTAGAAGAAGCTGACGGATCATTTACTGATGTGTTTGATTTGGAATTGATGAATCATTCCAGTTTTCCTTTTGCAAATAAATGGATGATCAACGACTCCAAGAAAAAAATTGAAAGTGCTCTCCCAGCTGCTTCTTGCTTGACAGTAAATAACGTAGCAGGAACAGATGTAACTATTAATTCAAGAATCTTAAAATACAATGCTGATCTAGAGTCTATGGAAGGAGCAGCATTCGCTTATGCTTGTAAGATGATGCAAGTTGATTATCTGCAGCTAAGAGCAGTATCAAACTATGTGGAAGTACGCAATAAAGCTAACTGGGATATTGATCTAGCAATCCAAAAAGTAAATGCTGAGTTGATAAAGTGTTTGAAATCTATCAATCTGCGAATCGCGTAAAAGATGTTTAGTGGTATTCATAAGCTACTATTAAAAGAACCCACCATTTATCAGATGTGGAGATTCATTTAATATTTCAGCTTAACTATTAACTTCTCAATGATAATCATTTCCCTGTCTTCCCTAATTTATTGGATTTCAATTAATAAGCCTCGATTCAAGTTGCATTCGGGTTAAGTTGTACGCATTACAATACTGATTTTATCC
Organism: uncultured Saprospiraceae bacterium; assembly: GCA_937929885.1. Classification (GTDB taxonomy): domain Bacteria; phylum Bacteroidota; class Bacteroidia; order Chitinophagales; family Saprospiraceae; genus CALFUQ01. The sequence continues at coordinate 4,858 of CALFUQ010000304.1, read as the reverse complement.
TGGTGTCAATTATGCTTAGGAAAATAAATATTTATTAGCTTATGTTTAAGGCGCTTTTGATTTATCAATTACGTTTATCTTGTAAGCAGGTATGAAGCACACATTAAATTTATTTTTCACACTCGTACTAAGTACTTTTTGTATTGCTCTAAATGGGCAAAGTCTAGAAGTATATTCTATCATAGACCTTAAGTTAGATCACCATGATGATATAGCTATTCTACTTGATTTAGGTATTGCTGCTGATCATGTGCACCATGGCGATGATGATACTGTAGAATTATTTATTAGTGCAAAAGAAAAGGCGATTTTAGATCAGAATGGATTTGATTATAATATGGTTATTGCTGACACCAAAGCACATGCGGATAAACAAGCTACAAAAGCTGTTAAGGCAAATTATAAAAATCAAACATGTGGGTTAAATGATTTTGCACTTGGAAAGATGGGAGGTTATTTAGTCTACGAAGAAGTAGTTGAGAGGCTTAAAAAAATTGTAGAAGCATATCCTGCAATCGCCCAAACTACGGTACTGGGAACATCATATTTAGGTAATGAAATTATAGCGTTGAAAATATCTGACAATGTTGCTGAAAACGAACAGTTATGGGAAGGCTCCGCATATTACGATGCACTAACACATGCAAGGGAACCCTTAAGCATGATGAGTACGCTTTATTATATCGAATGGTTATTAGAAAACTACGATAACCCGAATACGATAGCTAAATATCTTGTCGATAATCGGGAGTTGCATTTTGTCTTGATTGTAAATCCAGATGGTTATTTGCACAATGAATCTATAGCTCCGAATGGCGGTGGCGGCTGGAGGAAAAACAGAAAAGAAATTTTAGATGTTGAATGCATCGGCATAGATCTAAATAGGAATTTTGGAACTAAGTATAGAGGTGTTCCAGGAACTTATAGTGATGAACCATGTAGCGCTACTTATAGAGGACCTCGAGGTGCTTCTGAAATCGAAACAAAACTAATCCAAGAGTATATAGACTTTGTACAGCCAGCAAGTGCATTTTCAAGTCATTCGTATTCTGATGTTATGATAGATCCGAGCAGTGTAATAGACCCAAGCGGTTATCCTGATTATGATTTTGATATATACTCTAAATATGCATCTGAGTTTACACCAGAGGCATATCATGGATATGGTCCTGCGTTTAATCTCATAGGATATGAAGCTAGTGGAACGACATTAGCCTACCTATACGAAGCTGGAGCAATAGCATGGACGCCAGAGATTGGCTATCAGTTTTATGAACCTTCTCAAAACATATGTGACATCGTAGTCGAGATGTTAGAGCCTATGAAGTTTATAAGCAAGATTGCTGGGCCATTACCAGCTTATCATCATCACTACTTAGCTGATGACGCATTCGTTATAGATGGAGAGACAATTGAGCTTGTTGTAGGTATAAAGAATAAAGGTCTGAGAGAATCAAATTCAACATTCAACGCGACTTTAACCACTAATTCTAGTGGAGTTTCGATTATAAACCCTAACTACGATTTTACTCCTTCAAGAGAGCATGTTGTAAAGTATAATGAAGCGGACCCATTTTTCATTTACCTAGAAGGTATTGATGCTGAGGCCCCTATTGAGTTTGAATTGAAAATATTTGATGGAGAAGCGTTGATTGATGCTTCGGTTTTTGAAATTATTCCTGGAAGTCAGAAAACTATCTTTAGAGAAGACTTTGAATCTGGATTAGGCAGATGGAAACAATCTAATGACCTCGCTAGGTGGACTTTATCTGAGACAGATGCTAAGAGTGGAAAATTTACTTTAGTTGATTCTAAGGAATATCAAAATAATACTGGGCGAAGTGCTGTAGGATTAATTGAACCTATTGACTTAACTGGTGCCATTCGACCATATTTGTTTTTTAGTTTAAAGCACTCCTACAGTCCTCAAGAAGGTTCAGCAAGTATCTATGTGTCTGAGAGTGATGATGTAGTTGAATTTAAGGGAGAGAATAAAATTCTAAAGACTTACCGTGGACATAGTTATTGGAGAGAAGAAGCTATCGATCTGACTAATCTTGCTGAAACTGCAGGTCAAGTCTATATAAAGTTCTTGGCACAAATAAGTAGTAGTAGAATTACAGATGGCTTATACGTAGATGACATAAAGATTATAGACCTAGGTTTAGATCAAACTACCACGACTACAAATATTGACTCTACTGATCCGCAGATTAAAGTCTACCCAAACCCTACTTATAACTCCATCAAAATAATTGCGGAGACTTTTGAAAGTCAAATGACGGAGTTTGAAATCTATAATAGCCTTGGGCAAGTAGTTTCACACCAAAATTTTGAAGGTCCTATGGCTTCGATAGTAGTTGACTTACAAAATGAACCATCAGGAAATTACTTTGTGAAAACACACTCAACCATAGGTGTAAGTCTAAAAAAGATCGTCAAATTGTAATTGGGTCCTTAGAATTTATCTTATTATTATCTGATGAATTTTGAGATTGATAAAAATATTAAGAGTGCTACTACCCTCTCCACCGACTTCTATACTTCTCCAGAATCATGGGAACTAGCGAAGGAAAAAATATTCGCTCGCACCTGGCAATTTAGTGGAGATAAGGAACGCATTTTTAATGGTTTCGAAAATGTATATCCCTACTTACTGGTAGATAATTATATAGAAGAACCTCTGTTGTTAGTTAAGTCTGAAAATGGTGAAATCAAATGTTTGTCCAATGTTTGTACCCACAGAGGTTTTCTGTTAGTTAATCAACCTGCTAAGCTTAAACAAATAACCTGTGGTTATCATGGAAGGCGTTTTGCTATGGATGGTAAGTTTGAGTTTATGCCAGAGTTTAAAGAAGCTAAAAACTTTCCTAGGCCATGCGATAATCTACCAGAGGTGCCTTTTAATCAATGGCAAAGGTTTTTGTTTTCTGCAATTGATCCTGTTAAGCCTTTTGGAAGTTTTTTAGAAATCCTCAATGAATGGGTCGGTTTTATGGATCTATCTCAGTATAGATTTGCTCCTGAGTATAGCAAAACATATAATGTGCATGCTCACTGGGCATTATACTGTGATAATTACTTAGAGGGTTTTCATATTCCATTTGTACATGATGATTTCATGAAGATCTTAGATTACGGTAAGTATAAAACCATTACCAAAGATGAAGTCGTGCTACAAGTAGGATACGGTGATAAGGATAGTTTTGTATTTGATCTTCCTAAGGGTCATCCAGAGTACGGACAGCACATAACTGCATTTTACTTTTGGGTATTCCCTAATTTTATGTTGAATATATATCCATGGGGAGTACAACTAAACATTGTAAAACCAATCAATAAAGGATTCTGCAAAGTAGAATTTCTCTATTACATAATTGATCAAGAAATTTTTGACATCATGAATGGCGAAAAACTTGCAGATAAAGTAGAGCAAGAAGATGAGTTTGTAGTAGAAGCAGTTCAAAAAGGGATTAGATCACACTTTTATAAGAATGGTAGATTTTCTCCATCTCAAGAAAATGGAGTCCACTATTTTCATCAACTTATTGCAGAATATATGAACACATGATTTACAATTGATAATTGGATAATAGATAATTAAAGCTGGAAACTTATCAATTCATAAATCCTTATTGTTAATTTTCGATTATTAATTTTTAATTAAAAAAATGGCAAGTAAAAAAGAAATACTCAGTAAGATTAAAATCTTAATCAGCACCCAATTTGATGACCCTAAATCGGCATTTGATTTCTTTGATAAAAATAAAGATGGATCACTCAATAAAAAGGAAATAAAAAAACTTCTAAAGAGTGCTAAAGTATCTGGTCTGATGAGAAGCATAGTAGCTACGAAAATCATACAAGGTCTCGATAAAAACAAAGGTAAAAAAGTAGAATGGGCCGAATTTGAGACAATAGTCAAAGACCTAATGAAGAGCAAGAAAGTAAAAGAGTCATAATAAAGACTTTTCGTTTCTTATGCCTTTGTAATCTCAACTTGGCTTAAGTTTAACACGTTCTAAACTTTATACAAATATCGGAGTTGAAGTTACTTTTCACATTCATCTTATTATTCCAGTTCATTTTTGGTAGTGCGCAAGAAGCGGCACCCATTAGTAAAGAGCAAGCGGAGGTCACGATACATCATTTTTATGAGCTCTTTAGAGAAGATCCAGTTAGAACTAAGATTGCTATTGATTATATAGAGACTACTTGGAGAGATGAGTATATCGTTATGCTACTTGACATTGCTTACATCACCAATAGCAAAACAATATCAAACGAAGCGCTGAGAATTCTTCGAGAGAAAACTGGTAAAAAATATTTTAGGAATATATTTAAATGGCTTGAGTGGACTTGGAATAAGGAGCAGAAAATCATCCCACTCTATGCAGACTGGCTAGCACTTATCTACCAGAATATTGATCCTAAGTTTGATAAGTACTTTAGAAACCAGACTGAGGAAGCCTTGATAAGATTAGATGAGGTTCGCTGGGGAGGTGTAGTGCAAGACGGTATCCCTCCACTCCGAGCACCGAAGATGCTATCTGCATCTGATGCAAATTATCTAGGGAGTAAAGATGTAGTTTTCGGAATCGAGATCAATGGTGATGCTAGAGCATACCCTCAACGGATACTAGCATGGCATGAGATGTTCGTTGATGAAATAGGAGGAGAAACTATAGCTGGCGTTTTTTGTACGCTCTGTGGTACCGTTATAGCTTATAATACTAATCATGCGGGAGTAAAGCATGAGCTAGGAACAAGCGGCTTTTTATATAGGTCTAACAAACTCATGTATGATAAGGCTACACAATCATTATGGAATACAATAGAAGGAAAACCAGTGATAGGC
>CALFUQ010000303.1 GCA_937929885.1 uncultured Saprospiraceae bacterium | reverse complement strand
GAGAAATAATTGTAGTCTACGCTTAGATTAGTTTCTGACACTCCCCACACCCTTCTAAACGGATGATACTCTTCTATGATAAATAGGCCTCCTGATTTTAATATCCGAGAAGCTTCGCTATAATATTTTTGCAAATCTGCTACCCATACCGATACATGTCCTCCCGTGTACACCATATCAAATTCCTCATCTTCCAATGAGCTAAGGTCAATCACATCATGTTGTATAAACTTTATTTCAAGACCTAAATCCATTGCTCTCTTAGCTGCATGATCTAATTGCCTTTGAGAAATATCGACTGATGTAACTTTTGCTCCCATTCCTGCCAAAGCAAATACTGCTTCGTTATCTCCACTTCCTAATACTGCCACTCGTTTACCTGCTACATCTTTAAGGTAGTGCAATGTCTTGTCGATAAAAACTATAGCAGGATCTTCATGACATTTCTTCCATTTACCTCTTGAGTTTGCATTTTCCGCCCAATTGTCAGCTGCCGCTTCCCACCTAGTTTTATTTGCGTCGTGAATTGTTGTTGTTTCCATCTTTTGAAAGTTCATCTTACTTATTTTAATAAATACAAATGTGAACTCAAAACGAATTGAAACAGAAATAAATAGATGAACTCCCAAAATCTCAAGACGAGATGTAATATTTAGCTTTAGAAAAACTCAAACCATGGAGCTTAAGAACCACCTGCAAATTCTCTAGAAGATTAAAACTAGGCGAATAAATTGAAACCTTTCTTAGGGCTTACTTTAGTTTGCGATTGAAAGTTGTAATCTAGAATTACTACTTATATGATCTATAACCCTATTCTCAATCTCTGCGGATTTTAATCTATGCCCTAAGCCCTTAGTCTGTACAAATTCAATTGGATATTCACTAGATAATATTTTACCTACCTCTCGCTGAGGCACTACAATATCTTTACTATCTGAAATTAATAGCACCTTAGCTTCAATATTACTTAAGTGCCCAACTAATGAGAAATAATCTAAAGGAGCATATGTATATTCCTCAATCCACTTTCGGGTATGTTGCATTACTCGATCATCGACGCCTATGCATTTTGCAAACCTAGAAATCAAAGAATCACAATCTGCAAACGAATTCATTAACACTAGCTTGGTATCATTTTGATTAAAGTCTGATTTACTTAACCCTATAGTACTTACTATGCTTCCCATGGAATGTGATACGATTGCATGTACGCCACTATAGGAATTAATTACCTCTTTGACACAGAGCACATACTCTGGAACTGGCAAACTATACCCCGGCGAAGTACCATGAGCTGGCGCATCCATTACCAATGCGGTATAACCTGCATTGACTACCTTGTCTACATAACTAGCCCATCTCAAACCTCCGCAAGTCCAACCATGAACTAAAAGCACTTTAGGCCCATTACCATATTCATAGACATTGAATCGATATTTACCTTGTTTGAAATTTTGCTTTACACCCCTATCATAAAATGAACGGTCTTTTTCCTTCAATTTCTTTGGAATGTTAATGGAAAACATAAACATGGTAAGCCTAGCTGCCCAGTTTGACGAAATCTGAAATATGCAGTTAATAAACAGGCCTAAGTATGTAATTCCTTTAGGAAAATACGTCTTAAGAAGCCTTTCATCATTTTCATTTTTCTCTATGCTTTTATGACTTATTAACTCATGGTCAAGTATAACATTGGAAGTTGTCATATCTGAAAGTTTAATTTTAATGTTAATCTATCTTCAGCTGTGTAGTGACCAAAGAAATGTGAATCGTTACCGCTCAACATAGCATATCCTCCTGAGATCTTAACCATATCAGAAAACTTGTAATGAACTGATGGCTTTAGATAAAACCCAAATCCATCATAGGACGTTACTGATCTTAACCCAAAGCTTAAATCATAGGTATGCTGATAATCTAAATCTATAATCGTACAGCGATCTAACACATGATCTAAATCAGTTGCCTGATACTCAAACTTATTATTCCATAGAGCATGCCTCCATTGCACTACTAGCTTCATAAACTTAGCAGGGTCTTCAAATAAAAATAATCTGTCTAAGCCAGCACTTGCCACGCTATAATTATCAGATTCTACAGACTCTGCTGAAGTAGTAAAGTTGTTTTTAATAAAGCCAAACTCTACCCATATATTCCAATCTCCATATAATCGCTGGACACTCAAATTATAGATACTAAGTGGGTGGACAGACAGCTGGATATCATATAACATCGGTATGCTAGGAGTAAAATAATCGAGTTCTATTTTTCTAAATGGAATATCATTGTATCCATTATAATAATCTAACCTGGCTGTCACTCCAAGCAACTCCATGTTAACACCAAGGTTAAGAGAACTTCTATTCTCTTCAGGGTTTATATCAACCACATCTTGTAATCGCACTGGTACTACAACCCCTGGCTCATTAGGATGATTAATTTGGTTTGGCAATCTAGCCCACGGATTGTCTTCAAAGTAGACAACAGAAGGAACATGTTTATGAACGTAATTAAGATCAAACTGAATGTTTTTAATCTCAATTTTAGAAGCCAAGCCCCACTGACCTAACTCCTCTTGATCTGTTTCTAAAAAATCAAAATAGTCGTATCTATTGGCTAAATCTAAATTGGAAAAGCCAGTTAACTTACCATACTTAAAAATTTGCTTTCCTAGCTTTAAGTTCAATTTGCCTTTGTTGGCAGCTAGATAAGCTTCATTCAAAAACATTCGAGACCTTTCTCTATTCACATAGTTATAAATTCCTCTTGCCGAAAAATTAGCAGCGAGTACTGTTTTGTATTTCAGCTTTAAATTATGCTCAGACCTTAATTCAGCAATATTCTTTATTGCCCTGTTACTTTCTAAATATTGAAAATTACTTAGACCGAAATTATTTGTCAAATCCAATTTTAAAGATTGACTATATATGGTCTGACAAAAGATCAAACAACTAAAACTTAATAGGAGTGTTCTTAAAAATTGCATCATTAAAGAGTTTCGATATAAGACCTTGAGAACATACTCTTGTCCACCCCTTTGTTTATAGAGAAATCATCGTAATAAACTTCAGTAGTATTATTAGTCAATAAATTCTGGAGGCTTACAAAATGTGCTCTCGAATAGTCAGTACCTTTTATGGGTTTAATATTCTTTGCGATATATCGTTTATTCAGCTTGCCCTTACTATTATAAAACTCACACTTGGTTAGAAGGTATGTTTTTGTATCTATCCATAACTCCCTCTTAGAATATTGAGTTTTTGTTTTCGACTTTGGAGTTGCAATAATATTATAAGCCATTCGATCAAGTACTTGCTCTTGACCTACTAATTCATAATCGTAATCTCCTATCGGCTCACTGAGATAATTTGATAGATCTTCATAACTCATTTCTGTCCCCATAAATCTGTCTGATTTCTTACTAGCAGAAATCTTTTTGGCACTTCTTATTACTGGGAGATAAAGCCATTGGTCATCATCCTTTTCATCATGCTGGATAGTTAACGTTGCCGTATTCTTGACATCATTAGGAGCAACGAATCTCAATAAAAAATTATATGTGTCTTCACCATTTTCATTCTTTAGAATATACTGCTCTAACTTGCGTTCCTGCACTTTACCTTTTTTACTTATGTTCTTGTATGCTAGCGTGCTGTGTAAATTCTCTATGGCTGTGGCCGATTGATAATTATCCATTATTTGATCAGCCGTAATTGAGGTTTGTGCAGAGCAAATTGTTGTCCCTAAAACCACGCCAAGTGTGATTAGTGCAAATTTGATTTTCATGATAAATTATATTTAAGTTGTTCAATATTTAATTCATTTGTTTCATCGTTTTGCATAGTGCTTAATCCAAACATGATTGGGAAGATGGCTAGTGTATTAACAAAAATTAATAGCATAGAAAACGCTAATAACCAGCCGAAATGCTGCACAGGCAAAAAGCCTGAAATAGATAGCACACTGAAGCCAATTATATTTGACATAGCATCATAAGCTATAGCTTGCCCGCTACCTGTGCTTGTTTTACGTACTGCACTTTCTAGCCCTTCGCCTATGTGTCTATAAAAACTAACCAAATAGTGTATGGAAAAATCGATGCCTATCCCGACTATCATAGCTGTCAGTAGTGAAGTACTAATACCTAACCTGATTCCTGTGATACCCATAAAACCAAACACCATAATCAATGAAATGACAATTGGTGTCAAAGTAAAAAGCCCCTTTTTTAGAGATCTAAAAATAAGAGAGGTTGAAAACAAGACTATGAACAAGGCTAACAGTATGTTCATAATCTTACCTGATACTATATACTTTCCAAGTGCAATTCTATGCATCACATCTCCACCAAAATGAATCGACACTCCGCCACTAAATAATTGATCAGCTTTGGCAGCGATTGCTAATTGGATATTTTCGTGATCCTCTGGATTAGAACTCTTGATAAAGACTTGCATATGTGCTTTACTGTATGTCTCATCGTAAAAATTATTGACTTCGCCTGGTGTAGCAGACATCTCATGGAGCATAAGGTATTGTGCAATTGACTCCTCATTTAGCTCAGCAGATTTAAGCTTAGCCCCCATAGTATTATTGACATGAGAAACCAAGTCTACATATGAGATTGCATCACCTACATGCTTATCATCTTCTATACTCTGCTGCAGAGTTGTTAATTGATTAAAGAAGTTGCTATCCTTAATTCCACCGTCTGCTTTACTGTCAACCATCAAGTCCATTACGCGGATCCCACCTAAGTAATGATTGAAGTTTTCTGCTGCTATTCTTCCATCATGATGTTTCGGAAAAAATTTTACATAGTCGTCCCCCACCTCTATTCCTTTAGCAAACCATATACACACTGGAATTAGGGCTAAATACCCGATAATAAATTTCTTCCTATGGTTTAAAACTAGTACAGAGTATGATAGTGTAATCTTTTTGAGTATTTCATTATCTGAGTACGAAGCATTGAGTTTTCCAAAAATCATACAGAGCGCAGGCATCAAGAATAAACAAATGATTGTCGCAAACAAGAATCCTATAGCTCCTATAAACCCAAACTCTTTCAAAGAGTGAATATTAAAAACCAATAAACTTAATGAACCTAGAGAAGATGTAATCCCCGTAATAAGTATTGGTAGCCCGATTTTATCTAGTGTAGCTGTAACTAGTTCTTTTTGGGAATCGTAAGACTTAGTAAGCTTAAAATAGGTGTTCATAAAATGAATGCCATATGATGATGCTACAGCTATCATGATCACGGGCAAAACATTTGAGACTACTGTAATATTGAGCCCTAAATAACCCATCATTCCCATGGTCCATATGATAGATGCAACCACCATTATCAGAGGAAATAGCACTCCGATTACTGATCTAAAACAGATATAGAAACCTATGAATACTAGGAAGATTGCGATACCTATAAATTTTTTGGAATCCTTACTTATTCCTAACTGTACATCTTCTACTAATATCGGAGCACCAGAAATATGGATCGTTTCTTTACCCTGGTAGTTTTCTTTGATTCTCTTTGCTGCAGCATATACTTCTCCTCCTATAAAATCATTATCTAGTGGTGCTACAATAGTGGCAAACTTCCCATCTGCAGATATAAGCGTACCATTTACGATATCATTTTTATTGATATCATTTTTCAATTGTTTCCATTCTAAGGCACTATCAGGTAGTTCGTCTAGAAATCCATTTGATTGTAAACCCCAATCTCGTTCACTGAGATTATCAACAGTTGCAAGACTCTTTACTTCATCTTTAAATACATAAGGGATTTCTTTGACAGATTCAGTCAAGGATATAATAGATGAGAGACCTTCAGTTGTAAATAAATCATCAGACTCTATACCAATCATTATTAGGCTTCGCTCTTCGAAGACTTCCTTTACACGATTAATATCAATATTAATAAAATCGTCCTCTGGCAACTCTCCATCAAAACTATTCTTAGTCTCAAGTTTAGTAGTCCCGAAAGAAAATATAATAGTTAGCAATAGGAAAATACAAATACACTTGACAGGGTGACCAGTTGTCAATTTATAGAAGTTGTTCATATCGAAATTTTACTTACTGGAAATTGTTGCTTCTGTAGCTTAAAATTATTGTAGCCTAAAGTTGAGAACTCCTTTAACGAGATGCCTATATAGAAATATAGGTCTAATAAAAATCTATGGAAATATATATTATTAAAATAATCTATATGTGTAACAACAAGATTATCAGCCTTATCAATAATTATTTTTAGACTGTACTTCTCTAGAACTCCTTTAACACGATTATTCTGTTTATTGATTAAATCACTCTCTAGCGATTCTGTTGTAAAACTGTTTTTGGCGGCAAGTATGTTTCTACCGAAAGAGGTTTTAAAGGTGTGTACAAGAAAAATGCAAATGCATTCTAAGGGATGATCAATGATCCATCCATTAAGGCAATTCATAACTGAAGTTGTTTCTTTAGAATTAAGTGTTGCATATTTAAATAATAAAAATTACCTAAAGATCAAGCAACCAATACTCATAAAAATCACAGTATTCATTGATATTATAAAATCATGGTATTCTGTGAGGTCAATGAGTAATTGATACAAATGTAAATTCTAACATATTGATAGCTCCCACACATTTGTGTAGTATTCATTGAGTTTTAAAAAAGCCAATTTGCGTTATTTTGAAACCAGCTTGAGCATATAGACCTGCAAAAAAAAAGACACAGTTGATCTTATCAACTGTGTCTTTCAAAATGGATTATAATGGTTTGATTAAGAAGTCATTCCTTTCTTATATCTCAATGTCTTATACTTATCTAACTGGACTACCAACTTCTGAATGGCATTTTCAAACGCATCCTCATGGAATGTTCCGCTCGCTTCAGCATAGATATCTTTGCCCTTAACATGAGCATTTAGTTTTACTTTTTTGGTGGGATGTTTAGTACCTCTAAGAAAGATGCTGACTTTTTCTAAAAAGGGATATTTTGCAAAATACTTCTGTAACTTTTCTATTGCTAATGCACCAAAGCTAGTATTCAATTCTTTCGTCTCTCTGTCAATAATAATATCCATATCTCTTCTAGATTTTTAAGTTTAAAAAATGATCTTTATCAGTAATATAACACTATTGTCCCAATACATGTTTTATTTCTGTTATTGAAAAAGAGACTTATCTTTGCACTTCTTT
>CALFUQ010000302.1 GCA_937929885.1 uncultured Saprospiraceae bacterium | reverse complement strand
TTTGAGTTTTGGAATTGGTTCTAAATAACCATGCAAGACTAAAAAATCGTCCATCTTTTTTACCGTATCGATATAAGGTCCATTCGCTTTTTTACCATAGTTAAAGAAGCCATGGTCTGAATCTTCATAAGAAACTAACGTGCATACATTACCCGTAGCTCTCATTTTATCATGAAAGGCTTTAGCAGTCTCATAAAGTACGGTCTTATCTTCTGTACCATGAAAAATCAACATCGGTCCTACACCAAATTTTATGTGATGATATGGTGACACCGCTTTGAGCGAACCTTCAAATCTGCTCTCCAATGTCTTAGAAAACCTATCAACCAATTCAAATTTCCCTGGGATTTCATCTGTGGCAAGAACTGGATTAAATAAAACAGAAGCATTCGGTTTGCAACTAATAGAAGTATCATCTGTTGGGTCATTATGGCCAGGTAAAATTGCTACACTTGCTCCAAGGTGGCCACCAGCAGAACCTCCAGCACTGATAATTTTATCAGGATCTATTCCTAATCGTGCCGCATTTTGTCTCATAAATCTGATAGACGATTTAGCATCTTGGACACATTTCTCTGCTTTCACATTATGCCTTTTACTTACTCTGTAGTCTGATAGGATTGCTACGATTCCTCGAGCCGCAAGATATTCACAATGTTTTTTAAATTGCCTAGGTGTCCCTTGAGCCCATCCTCCGCCAAAATAAAATATAATAGCAGGTCTAGCATCTCCTACACTTAAATCTGGAGGATTAAAGATCCATAGTTTCAGATCTATTCCATCTATTGATTTATAAACTTCAATAGTAGAGGCACCTTCTATATTATCATAATCCTTCTGTGCATAAAGAATGACACAAAAGCAAACCAGCACGGATAGAATTATTATTTTAATCTTATTCATTTTTATTTCTCCTGACTATTTATGAAGCATTTTAATTCACTCTGAAAATTCTATTCGATTCCTTAATCTTTATACTCTGCTAAATTAGCGCCTAACTCTTCGGCCATAACTTCCATTTGATTTCTCAGCATGGCTACTACATTTTGATGATCCTCTGCTACATCAAATTGTTCGAAAGGATCATCTTTCATATTAAACAGTTGCAACAAGATAGGTAAGTCCTTATCATTTAATTCTGGCGAAGTCCAACCATCTGCAGGAATCCCTATTCTTAATTTCCAGTCACTATTCCTTACTCCTTCAATATTTTTACCTCTAAAATAGAAGTAGCTCTCATGAGGGGATAGTGCTCCTTCTGTCAACAGTGTAATAATACTTTTACCATCTAGCTCTTTCGTTGGCAATGGTGAATTAGTTAGTTCAAGAATGGTAGCATGGATATCCATCGTAGTTGCCAGCTCAGCACTTACTTGCTTATTTGGAATCACTCCAGGGTATCTTACTATTGCAGGGACTCTATACCCTCCTTCATAACTAGTTGCTTTTGCACCGTATAAAGATCCTGTAGTTCCCCCATGCCATTTTTCTACAGGCTCGGTATTATACATTCGTGGAGGCATGTTACGCCAAGGGCCATTATCACTTGTAAATACAACTATAGTATTTTCATCTTGCCCTTCTTCTTTAAGAGTCTCTAAAATTCTCCCAACATTTGCATCGATTTCTTCAATTACATCTCCATATCTACCTCCCATAGAAGTGCCTTGAAACTCAGCTGAAGCATACACAGGTAGGTGAGGCATGGAGTGCGGCAAATAAATAAAGAATGGATCATCACCTGATTCTTTGATAAATCTAATAGCTTCATCTGTGTATCTTTTGGTAATGGTTGTTTGATCCACTGGCTGTTCGGCAGTCGGCTCATCGTTACGGTAAAGGTGCAGTGGCCTTTTGGTATTCACCCAAGGAGGCATCATGTCATTACTATACAGAATTCCAAAATACTCGTCAAATCCTCTATCTGTAGGTAAGTAACCAGGTACCGCTCCTAAATGCCACTTCCCAAAGGCTGCCGTACGATAGCCATTTGATTTAAGAGCTTCTGCTAGCGTTCGTTCATCTTTGGATAAACCTGCTGGAGAATCAGGACCAAGGTTGCCAGGTTGCCCAACTCTTAGAGGATACCGCCCTGTCATAAGACCAGCTCTCGAAGGTGTACAGACACAAGCAGCAGCATAGAAAGAAGTCATCTTAATGCCTTCTTGCGCCATTTGGTCCAGATGAGGTGTGTGGATAGTTGGGTGACCATAACAACTCAAATCTCCATAGCCAAGATCATCAGCAAAAATGATTATGACATTAGGTTTACTTTGATTGATTAATTCTTCATCTTTCCCTGCTTGATTATTACTATCACACGAAAAGATTATCAAGCAGGTAATAAATAAAATAGAGAATGTTCTCATGTTTAAAGTTTAGAAGTAGTTAAAGCTGACTTCTGAATATAATAAACATGCAATACATTATCGATAATGCTTTTGGGTAGCTTGCCGATCTTCTTACAATAAAGTCTCTTTAACGCAACCCTAGTAATGTATCTCTAGATTTAATTGCAGTTATACCTATTATTAGCAACAATAAAAATAAACTTATGAGACCCCATTCTCCCATAGTTGGAATAATAGCGCAAGTACAAGAATCCGTAATAAATAACTTAACACTAAATCCATTACTTACTTCAATAACTGCTGGGGTTTCCATTAGTGTATAAACTTCTAATATATACACACCTGAAGTGGTCGTCTCAATAAATTCTGTACCGACTGGAACAGGCAAACCAGTCTCGGTTAGTAATCTACCATCATTAGAGCTTAAGTTAACCGAAGGTAAACCAGGCTCAGTCGTAACAGTTATAATATCATAGAATAACACTGTACCATCTTCTAAAATTATATTGTTAGGATTTCCGCAAGAACATGGATCTGCAATAGAAATAATAAAAGGAATGCCACACCCAGTTATTTCTTCATTTAAACATTCGCACGTTGCTTCGTCAAAGGAATCTTTTGTACAGTCATTATCATCGTCACAATCCGCTGGAGTATTAGGAGTGTTTACACACGCACAGATATCTGTATCATAACTATCCGTTGTAGTACAATTATCGTCGTCACAGCTCGGTGGAGTAATCGGAGCGTTTACACATTCACAAATACTTGTATCGTAACTATCCATTGTCGTGCAATCATCGTCGTCACAGCTCGCTGGAGTAATCGGTGTGTTTACACATTCGCAGATACTTGTATCGTAACTATCTGTTGTCGTGCAATCATCGTCGTCACAGCTCGGTGGAGTAATCGGAGTGTTTACACATTCACAAATACTTGTATCGTAACTATCTGTTGTCGTGCAATCATCGTCATCACAATTCGGTGGGGTGATCGGAGTGTTTACACATTCGCAAACACTTGTATCGTAACTATCCGTTGTCGTACAATCATCATCGTCACAATTCGGTGGGGTGATCGGTGTGTTTACACATTCGCAAATACTTGTATCGTAGTTATCCGTTGTCGTGCAATCATCGTCATCACAACTTGGTGGGGTGATCGGTGTGTTTACACATTCGCAAATACTTGTATCGTA
>CALFUQ010000301.1 GCA_937929885.1 uncultured Saprospiraceae bacterium | reverse complement strand
CCTGCCTTATCATTTGTTCCAGAAGCCCTACCACCTCCAAATGGCTGCTGACCAACTACCGCACCTGTAGGCTTGTCATTGATATAGAAGTTTCCTGCAGCGTTTTTCAAAATTCGTTGAGCAGTATTAACTGCAGACTTATCATTTGCAAATATAGCGCCTGTAAGTGCATATGGAGAAGAGCTGTTAGTAATCCTCAATATCTCTTCATACTGGCTATCTTCATAGACATATATTGTCAGCACAGGCCCAAAAATCTCTTCACACATTGTTGTATACATTGGATCTGAAACTTCTATTACAGTAGGCTCTATAAAATACCCTTTTGACTTAGAGCACTTTCCACCTATGATAACTTTTGCTTTTTTATCTTTTTTAGCCTGAGCTATATACTTTGATATTTTATCATATGCCTTTTCATCAATTACAGCATTAATGAAATTTCTAAAATCTTCTACATCACCCATTTTCATAGAAGCAAGATCTTTCTTCATAAATTTCTTTACATCGGCCCACATAGATTTTGGTATGTAAGCTCTTGATGCTGCAGAGCACTTCTGTCCTTGATATTCGAATGCACCGCGAGAGAGTGCTGTTGCTAACTGCTTAGCATCAGAACTAGAGTGTGCAACTACAAAATCTTTACCTCCTGTCTCTCCTACTATCTTTGGATAGCTTTTGTATAGATCTATATTATTACCAATTGTTTTCCAAAGCATTTTGAAGACGCCAGTACTGCCAGTAAAGTGTAGACCAGCAAAATCAGGATGAGAAAACACAACCTCACCAGTAGCTGGACCATCTGTATAGATAAGATTAATTACTCCATCTGGCAATCCTGCTTCCATTAATATTTCCATGATTACAATCGCAGAATATATCTGAGACTCTGCTGGTTTCCACACAGTTGTATTACCTAACAATGCTGGGGCACAAGACAAGTTACCAGCTATCGATGAAAAATTAAATGGTGAAATTGCAAAAACAAACCCCTCTAATGGTCTGTACTCTAATCTATTCCAAATACCTGGACTACTCTCTGGTTGCTGGCTATAAATCTCAGTCATGTACTGCACATTAAACCTCAAAAAATCAGCCCACTCACAAACACTATCTATTTCTGCTTGAAAAGCATTTTTAGATTGACATAGCATAGTGGCAGCATTCATCTTGGCTCTATAGGGACCAACTAACAAATCAGCAGCTCTCAAAAATATAGCTGCTCGATCTTGCCAAGGCATGCTCTCCCAATTACTTTTTGCATTAAGTGCAGCTTTAATTGCAAGGTTGACATGAGTCTTTGTCCCTTTATTAAAAGTCCCAAGTTTAAACTTATGGTTATGAGGTGGGTGTATTCCTATTTTCTTTTTTGTGAATACTTCTTCCCCATTAATTATCATTGGGATATCCCTTTTCTTTGCTTTTAATGATTTTAAGGCAGCCTTTAGTGCTGTTTTTTCTTTGCTTCCTGGAGCATAAGAAAGCACTGTCTCGTTAACAGCTCTGGGTACTGAAAATATAGCGTTTGACATTTTATTTAGTTTTTATAGGTAGGATCGCTGATGGCACGAAGTCCGTAACCTTACCGTCTCCTTTAATTATTTCTCGTACAATAGTAGAACTAATATGTGAATACTCAGGACGACTAATAATAAAAATAGTTTCGATCTTATCACTCATAGCATTGTTGAGTTGTGATATCGTTTTTTCATAATCAAAATCAGAAGATTGTCTAAGTCCTCTTAAAAGATATCTAGCCTTTACTGTCTCACAATAATGTACCGTTAGACCTTGAAAAGTATCTACCTTAATTTTTCTATTTCCTCTAAAGACCTTCTTAATCCACTTCATCCTTTGCTCTACAGGAAACAGCCCAGACTTCTGAGAATTAGTACCTACAGCGATTATTATTTTATCAAACAGAGGCAATGCTCTTCTAACGATATCTACATGACCTTTGGTAATAGGGTCAAATGATCCTGGGAATACGGCTATTTTCATCTTGTATCGCTTATTTACAAGATAAATTTAACACTAATATGTAGATCAGATAGAGATTTTTGGAACTATATATTTATTGGTAATAACCGACTAGAGAAGCACTTTAAAAGAGTCAAGAAACTCATCCATCATAAGATTGAGACTATTATTCTTGGTAGTGAAAACTTGTATAAAATAAAATCTTCTTTCAACTACAAACATCTTAGATTTCACAATGGCATCTCCATCATTATATGTTACTCTACTAAGTCTCCCTTTGTAATTATCTTGCAATGTAATATCGGAACTATAAAGAAGGGAACCATTAAGACTGGTTACTGATTGGTCTATTGAGGTATCAAATAGATCATTTAGAAAATCTGATTCTGCTACCTGGATACTATCTTCAAATCCAGGTGGGTAATCTATATAATTAATAAGGTATAAGAAATTAGGGTCTACTTCTGCGTCTGGTTGGCAATGTAGAGTATAGACTTCGACTTCGCCAATATCAGTTGTTTGTTCTTGATACTTTTCTACGAAATTACCAGGTGATAATATACTAAATCGCCCATCATCTGATAAATATAAATCAGTATCAGGCTGAAAGGAACCAAGTATTAATATGAGAATTATCTGCAGCATATTTTATTTAAACGAAGTTCATCATAAATTCGCTTAATGATACTTACCAAGAAGTTAAGGTTTTTAGTTTTTTGCCTGAGCATAATTAGTATAACCCTTGCATGCAAAGAAGACGTTACAGTAATAGACACTTCTAGTATGAATGAAGAGGAAATATACTTTGCTGATTATGAGCCATCAGGGTATAAGTGGGGATATATAAATGAAAAAGGGAGATTGGTTATCAAAGATCAATATGATAACACAAGGGATTTTTCAGAAGGTTTAGCGGCTGTTAATTACAAAGGCAAGTGGGGTTACATAGATACCAAAGGGCAAGTCCAAATAGATTTTAATTATCGGTCTGCTTTTCCATTTAAAGATGGGATTGCAAGGATTCAAAACTTTGATAAACTATATGGATTTATTGACCAATCAGGAAATGAAGTTATTCCTCCTAAATTTAAAGAAGCTTATGACCTGGAGGATGGCTTGATAAAAATCAAAACTAATAGCGGTTATAACTTTATTAATGCTGATGGAGACACTCTTCTAGAGCAATCGATTACTAAAGCTAACAACTACAAAAATGGCTATTCTATCGCCAAAGATTTTGGAAAAGAAACTATTATAGATACAAATGGAAAATTACTTTTTGAATATAAGTACGATAAAGTATACACGCCAACTGATAACTTAATAAAAGTAAAACTAGATAAGAAGTATGGATTTGTATCTAAAG
>CALFUQ010000300.1 GCA_937929885.1 uncultured Saprospiraceae bacterium | reverse complement strand
GTGGTTGGCGCTTTATTCGTGAATTCTCTCGTAAGTAAAAATTGGTTGAGGCACTTACCCTTTTTTGTAATTGTTGAAATATTAATAATGTCTCAGTTTAATATTTCAGAGACAGTCATTCATTTTGGAGACCCATCTATTGGTAACAAGGAAATCCAAAACTATAAGGGCAAGGGGTTAAGTATAGATCTTACAATGCCTATGATTACATTTGATGACGGTTTTTGGAGTGATGAACTGAGATGGTTTAGATATAATCAAGCATCGATTACCAAAACACCATCGGCTAGTGGCAATAGTCCATTTACTTTATTGAGAAATAAGGAAGCTAGAGAAAATGGAGACATTGCACTAAATAACAATCCACTATTTTTCTTTGCAGATACCTTAAATCAAAAAGTAGTAGAGTCTTCAATTAACATGGCAAATCCTGAAACAATTAGACTTATCAGCACCATCAACAACGATTTTAAATTACAGACGAATAATGACGAAGACACAAATCTCATTATGCTTCAAAATAGTTACCCAGGATGGAAAGCTACAGTAGATGGGTTTCCTGTAAAATTGAAAACAGTAAACACTACATTTATTTCACTTCCATTGAAAGCTGGATCGCATGAGGTAAATATTTATTTCGATCCAAGGAAAACGATAATAGCTTTTTGGATTAGCTTGATAAGTTTTATTATGGTTCTAATTGGTGCTTTTTGGCTTCACTTTAAGGAGGCCAGAGAAGAGATTACTTAACTTCCCTGATCTACTTCAATCTCAATTAGTTCACTGGCATTGAGGTCCGACTTTAAGGCGATTCTTTGCTTCTCTCCTTTGTAAGTATAACCTATAGTCATGGTATTAGGTGGTCGCTTGCCGATACTTTCAGCATGTAGCAAGAGGTAATTTTTACCAGTTTTGTTGAGTTGTAGCTTGAGGGTTTTTGCAGCTGTCTCAAGAGAATAATTTTCTAAGATCCAGTCTCCATTAAAATTGATAGAAACAATATCTCCATCTTGAATCAGATGGTCATAAAGGATCATCTCCAGCTTGGCACTATCAACAATTATCTTCCGACTATTGGTTACGATCTCTCTGTTCTTTAGTTTAGTCGGTATGACATCTACGATATCATCAGAGCTTGTGATATGATCAGTCTTCTCAAGTTTCTTAGGATAAATGACTTGATAAAAATGAGCCTCTTCAAAAAGATGCAAGAAAGAGATATCTAATTCATCTAGAATATCATTGAACTCCTTTACGAAACCATTCCCATATCTATTTACCTTGTTAATTATGTCAGAGTTGTGATAAAAATAAAACTTGCCATAGAGTTTGTATTCAGTAGGAACATCGGCTGTATTATAAAAATCTTCTATTGATGACATAGCCAAACTCAACTTGTCATTGGCTTTAGTTTTTTTACTTGTTATTATCTGAGACCCAGCCTGACTTGCAAGATTATTTTTAACTGACGCAATACTCTTCTTAGCAAAGTTTGCTAAGGATTCGATCTCTTTATCATCTTTAGCACGTAACGCTCGCAAAACTTTTTTCACCGAATTATTTGCGATGTACATCTGCTTTGCTAACTCAGGGATAGGTTTTGTAGAAGTAGTTTTTCTAGTTTGCAAAAACGTACTGTTCAATTTCTTTTCTAGAGCTGTTTGAGTCTCGTGGAATTGCTCATAGAGCGTAACACCATTTTCTAACCTATCATAAACGCCCTGAAGTAAGTTTGCATCTGTTAAGTCATTTGCTTTGATATAATCTTCTACATCAAATCTGATCTTATTAATCTTAGTGCAAATCGATCTCAGTTCTTTGCAGTATTGATTAAGCTGGGTAATGTCTTTTGATTTTACCTTAGCTGTTGATTTCTGTATTCTATCATAAATTTTATGTGGAGACTCATCAAAAAACCACTGGTCAGGATCCTCAAATATGTCCTTTGGTAGGTCAGCATTACTAAAGAAATTTAACTCGTAACCTTCTAGATCTACGTACTTATTTATATCCTGATTATAAAGTTCTAATAACCTGTGAACGATTAGCATCCCGTGGATACTTTCGTTGGTAAATTTCACATAGTCATTAAGCGTGTTAATCTCTACTGGCGGAGTAGCCAGTAAGCTAACTGATACGAAAGCACTAAAAATGAAGCTTAGGATAGGATTTCTCATATAATCAATCAATACAATATCTATAACGCAATATCGTCAAACAAATTCATCTAAATCCTCGATTTTCCCATACTTCTTCTTCAAATCCACTAAATCATTAGCCTTAGCTATCCATTCTTCTGTGAAGCCACAAATTGAACACACATATCTATCGATATTGGCTCTAGACAAAAATCCTTTAGAGATTACATTTTTAGTTTTTCCAACTGTCGCTGGGCCAGGGATTTTAAGAATTTCTTCACTTTCGCACTTAGGACATTTACGATTGTGCTTCATATTATTTTCTTATGTGAACCAATAGCACAGAAATGTCTGAGGGTGACACACCACTTATCCTGCTTGCTTGACCAATAGTTTGCGGTTTGATTATACTTAGCTTTTCTCGAGCTTCTGCGGAAAGAGATTGTAGACTATTATAATTAAAATTAGATTTCAATTTCACATCCTCAAGACGGTTCATTTTCTCGACCATCTCTTTTTCTTTTAGAATATATCCTTCATACTTCACCGTTGTTTCCACCAACTCGACATGTTCTATCGGATACTTATCTAAGAATGTATTTAGACCAGGTAATACTTCTCTTAATTGTTCTAATCCAATATTAGGTCTACCCAAAATAGCAACTAATTTCATTCCTTGTTTAATTGGGTTAGATCCAGCAGAAGACAAGAAATCATTCACTTGATCAGGAGTGACACTCAGTTTCCTAATGTATCGCTCTATCTCGTATGCTGCATCTATTTTCTCTTCTAATTTTTGAGATCGTGCTTCTAGAAAATTCATTCCTAGTTTTTGGGCGATAGGGGTAAGTCTTATGTCAGCATTGTCTTGACGAAGTAGAATTCTGTATTCAGCTCTAGAGGTAAACATCCTGTAAGGCTCCTTGGTCCCTTTATTTACCAGATCGTCTATAAGTACTCCGATGTAAGCATCTGACCTTTTTAATACAACTGGTTCTTCTTCCTTAACAGAAAGGTGCGCATTTAAGCCTGCCATAAGACCTTGACTTGCAGCCTCCTCATACCCTGTGGTTCCATTGATTTGCCCAGCAAAAAATAGCTGCTTCACATGCTTAGTTTCTAGCGAAGGATAAAGCTGAGTAGGTGGGAAGAAATCATATTCAATGGCATACCCAGGCCTAAACATTTTCATGTCCTCAAACCCTGGTACTCTCTTAAGTGCTTTGTATTGCACATCCTCTGGTAGAGAAGAAGAGAATCCATTCACATAAATCTCACATGTGTTTCTACCCTCAGGTTCTACAAAAAGTTGGTGTCGCTCCCTGTCAGCAAATCGATTTATCTTATCTTCTATCGATGGGCAATATCGTGGTCCTAGTCCTCTTATCCTTCCATTGAACATCGGTGATCTATCAAATCCTTCTTTGAGTGTTTCGTGCACATCAGGGTTTGTGTAGGTGATGTGACATGGAATCTGATCTACTAGTGGCGGCGTATCAGTATAAGAAAATTTGCTTGGTCTCTCATCACCAGGTTGAAGTTCCATATTATCCCAGTTCAGACTGCGGCCGTCAATTCTTGGTGGCGTCCCTGTTTTCATTCTACCAGATTCAAAACCAAGTTCTAACAACTGTTCGGTAATTCCAGTTGCTGCTTTCTCTCCAGCTCTTCCTCCACCAAATTGCTTCTCTCCAATATGTATCAATCCATTTAAAAATGTACCATTGGTAAGTACTACAGATTCACTTTCTATCTCTAATCCTATCCCTGTCATTACGCCTTTACAACGACCATCTTTCACGATGATACCTTTAACCATCTCCTGCCAAAAATCAACATTAGGATGCTCTTCCAGCATCTTGCGCCACTTTGCTGCAAACTCCATCCTGTCGCTCTGCGCTCTAGGGCTCCACATAGCAGGACCCTTAGATTTATTGAGCATTCTAAATTGTATCATAGAATGATCAGTAACGACTCCAGAGTACCCTCCCAGAGCATCTATTTCTCTTACAATCTGACCTTTAGCAACACCACCCATGGCTGGGTTACAAGACATCTGTGCGATAGTTTGCATATTCATTGTTGCTAACATGACTTTAGAGCCCATATTCGCTGCTGCAACAGCTGCCTCGCACCCTGCGTGACCAGCTCCGACTACTATGACATCATACTTTGGAAACATGGCGGCAAATTTACAACTTGTAGAGTTGAGGTGTTTGAGAGATTTACACCCCCACTTTGGGTAGGTCTGTCTCTCTTATGGTATTTTTGTCAATGTGTAATTGTTTCTATTCTAAGAGGATGCGAGACTTACTAATTTATTGATGTATCAGAGCGTTATTAATTTATGAAAAGGGAAATTAAAAAGACGGAGCAGAAGGCTCTTGAAATTAATCTTGACAACAGTATCTATGGAACCTTTGCGGAGATAGGGGCAGGTCAGGAGGTAGCAAGGAATTTCTTTCAAGTAGGTGCGGCCGTAGGGACTATAGCTAAGACAATGTCTGCTTACGATAAGACTTATTCTGATGCAATCTATGGTGCAGAGGAGTCTGGTCGATATGTATGCGAGTCTAGATTATACAAGATGCTAGATCATGAGTATGGACTTATGGAAGAGCGCCTGCAAAAAGACTTACCTGATTCTACTTTTTTTGCATTTGCTGATACCGTTGCAGCCATAAATTATGCTAGGACGATCAAAGGACAAGGATGGTTAGGTATAAGATTTCAGGTGACTCCTGATGGTAAACCAAACGATCTAGTGATCCACGTCAAAATGAAGGATAACAATAATCGCCAGCAGCAAATTGCGATTGGAACACTAGGGGTTAATTTAATCTACGGTGCATTTCATTATCACAAAAATCCAGAGATGCTTATTGCTTCTTTGATCGATGGGATAAAAGATAGGGTTGAGATTGATTTTATCAGACTTTCAGGTCCAGACTTTACGGAAGTAGATAATAGATTGTTGACGATGTATCTGGTTAAACACCAGCTGACAGAAGTTGCAATGTTTGATAAAGACGGTAATAGTATCCACGCCTCAGAGGTAATGTACAAGAAAGGGCTGATGGTTGTCAGGGGTAATTTTAAGCCACCGACACTTGTAACAGAGGATGTGATTAACAGTGGGTTTAAACAATTTGTCGAAGACACGTGTAAACATGCTGAGAAGTGTGATAGTCTGATTATGACAGAGATTACTGTCGATTACCTAAAGCGTCAGTATGGAGAGATTTCCGATAAAGATTTCTTAGATAGAGCTGACATGCTTAATGCGTTAGGTCAGAGTGTTATTATCTCAGATTGTAGTAATCATCAGAAGCTAATTAATTATCTATCTGATTATAAGATTAAGCATTTAGGGTTAGTCATAGGTGTGTGGGAGTTAAGCGATATCATCGAAAAGAAATACAAAGAAAATCAAGATGGCAGGTTGTTAGTAGCGTTTGGAGAATTGTTCACTAGAAATATCAGGATCTATGTCTATCCTGCAATAGACGAAGACACTAACAAACTGGTTAGCGCAAAAACGCTCATGGTGCCTGATGGTATTCATTTCTTGTATAAGCATTTGATTGACTCAGAGCAGATTGTTGAAATAAAGGAATACAAAAAAGAAAACCTCCACATCTACCCGCACAGGGTAATCACCAGCATTCAAGAGGGATCTAAATATTGGGAAGATAAGGTGCCAGCCAAAGTAGCTGACGTGATTAAGAATAATGGTTCATTTGGTTATGTAGGCTCTAATATTGCGATAAACATATGAGAGTAGTTTTATTGCTTTGCTTTGTGTTTTCGGTTTCCTTTTGTAAAAACAATATTGAGCAGCTCGACCCGATAACAGAGATTAAAGAAGTGCTACCTGCACCGACACAAAAGCAAGAAGTAAACCTCTCAATGGTCATGGGGAATTATGAACCGTCTACTCATGAGTCATTTACATTGATAGATAAGTCGCATGCTGATCGAGAGGGTCTATATCTTCAGAAGGAAGCCTATACCGCCTTCCAGGAGATGAGTAAAGCTGCGGAAGCAGAGGGGATTAAATTAACGATTAGGTCAGCTACAAGAAATTTTGATTATCAAAGAGGGATTTGGGAACGGAAGTGGGCGGCCAACCTTAAAAATAAGATAGGAGCTTCCAATAAATCCAACGCATTAAATATTTTGGAGTATAGCTCGATGCCGAGCACCTCTCGACATCACTGGGGAACAGATATTGATCTGAACTCTTTTGAAAATTCTTGGTTTGAGTCTGGTGAAGGCTTAGTACTTTATAATTGGATGGAAGAGCACGCAGGGAATTATGGGTTTTGCCAGGTTTATACAGCTAAGGATAGCGAAAGGCCAAATGGATATAACGAAGAAAAGTGGCATTGGTCATATTTGCCGATTGCTGATGAATACTATAAATTGGCGAAGGAGCACATGAGTGATGATATGATTTCAGGATTTAGTGGAGCAGGACTCGCTAAAGAAATTAAAGTAGTGGATAAATATATTTTAGGAATAGATAAAAGTTGTCAATAAAATGGCTGTAACAGAATCAACCAATTTACCAATAGGAACAGAGGCACCAAATTTTCATTTGAGGGATACCGTAAGTGATAATTATTACAGCCTTGATGATCTTAAATCTAATGTTGCTACGGTGATTATGTTTATCTGTAATCACTGTCCGTTTGTTATCCATGTTAATCAGGAGTTAGTAAATATTGCAAATGAATACAAGAATAAAGGCGTCTCATTTATAGCCATCAGTTCTAATGATGTAGAAGGGTACCCTGAGGACAGTCCAGATAAAATGAGCATCGTTGCTAAGGTTCTGAAATTTCCTTATCCATACCTATACGACAAAAGGCAAGAAGTGGCTAAGGCTTATGATGCAGTCTGCACTCCAGATTTCTATGTGTTCGATGGAGATATGAAACTGAGCTACCGTGGCAGATTAGATGCTTCCCGACCAGGGAATAGTACTCCTGTCACTGGTGAAGATATGAGAGCCGCTATTGATAGTACCATTTCTGGTGATTCAATTAGCGAGCAACTACCTAGTGTTGGCTGCAGTATCAAGTGGAAATAAAAAACCCACCTACTTTTCAATAGATGGGTTTTGTTTATTGCTGCTATTTTTCTGAATTCTATACAGCGTCATTCATAAATGTAACTTTCCCAGTCTTCACGTCATACATCGCACCGACTATATTAATTTCATTGTTGTCAAACATCTCCTTTAGCACTGGGCTCTGAGCGTGAACGTTTTGAATAGTCTGCTTTACATTTTCTTCTGCAACGGCATTCACAAATTTCAAATTACTAGAGTTCCTTTCTTCTCCTTCGGCTGTTGTGATTGCATCTACTGCAGGTGTTATCTTAGCAAGCATCTGAGTCAGATTGCCTAATTCAGCATGATCGCAAGCCCCTTTCACTGCTCCGCAAGAAGTATGGCCCATAATAACTATTAGTTTAGAACCAGCTAGTTTGCAAGCAAATTCTAAACTGCCTAAGATGTCTTCATTGATAAAGTTACCAGCGACTCTTGCATTAAAGATGTCACCGATTCCTTGATCAAAAATTACCTCTGTAGGAATTCTAGAATCAATACAACTTACCACCGCTGCAAACGGGTATTGTCCTGTAGAGGTATCACTTACTTGCTGATGAAGGTTTCGGTTAATAACTTCTTTGTCCAAAAACCTTTTGTTTCCTGCCTTTAGTACACCGATTGCTGTTGCTGGTGTAATCTCAGACTGAGTTGTTTTAGTCTGAGTATTTGCATTACTACTTATCGCTGTTGTTATATCCATTTTGAATGTTTTATCAGTTTTTTTAATTTAAAGATGGTTCAGGTATTAGCTCTTCAGTATCAATAATTGTTTTCACAAAATCATTAATAGGTTTAGCCTTTAATCCTTTCATTTGTCTTTCAATAATTTCGACTTCGATGTTTTTCAATTTAGCATTGATCTCAAATTCTTCTACTATCTCGATTACATCTTTATCAATGTTTATACTTTGTGATCCATCGATAATTACTTTCTTATTATTTGGCACTGCATTAAGTGCACGCTGAATATTTGCTTTGTTTAAAAATGTTACATCCTCAGCAAGCTTAATTCTATAAACTCCATTTGCAGCACTTTTCTCATCTCTTTCAAACAAGAATGGTTTGTTATAGTTATTAAGCAGGATATAAAAAATTGCAACTGCCATACCGATACCTATTCCCATAAGAAGATCAGTAAACACTATTGCTAGTATTGTAACCGTGAACGGTATAAAGTAACTCCAGCCCATCTTGTACATTTGCTTAAATAACGCAGGTTTAGCAAGCTTATATCCTACTAAGAATAAGATTGCAGCAAGGCTAGCTAGAGGTATCATATTAAGAAAGCTAGGAATTGCAACTGCACACACTACTAGTATTACACCATGAAGAATTGCTGACATTTTAGTCCTGCCCCCTGATTGGATATTAGTAGAACTTCTCACTATTACTTGAGTGATAGGAAGCCCTCCGA
Organism: uncultured Saprospiraceae bacterium; assembly: GCA_937929885.1. Lineage (GTDB taxonomy): Bacteria > Bacteroidota > Bacteroidia > Chitinophagales > Saprospiraceae > CALFUQ01. The sequence goes on along the minus strand of CALFUQ010000300.1, from coordinate 10,872 downwards.
TTAATCCAGATATCACATTTCCTATTCCTTGAGCTTTGAGCTCTTGATTAGCAGGAGTGACTCTTTTGTAAGGATCTAACTTGTCTGTTGCCTCAAGACAAAGTAATGTCTCTAAACTTGCTACTACTGCAATAGTTATTGCTACGATATAAACCTGCGGATTATTCCACTGACTAAAATCAGGTAGAGAGAATAGATTTAAAAACCCTGCGAAATCATTAGCTACAGGAATCGATACAATCTGTGTAGAATTTAGAGCTACTGATGTACTCATAAAGATTTGACCTAAAGCAATTCCTAAAAGAACAACGACAAGAGGCCCTTGTATTAAATTAAAGGCTTTAATTTTTTTCATAAAAGGCTGCTCCCATAGAATTAGGATTAGCAAAGAGACTAGTGTAATAATTACAGCACCAGGACTTATTGCTTCTAACATGTAATATAATTCTGAGAAGGTATTATGACCATCAGGCTGAGCAAAAGCTAAGCTACCTTCGTAATCTTTGTCATAACCAAAGGCATGAGGGATTTGCTTGAGGATTATTATTATACCTATCCCAGATAACATCCCCTTAATGACAGAGGAAGGAAAGTAATAACCAATAATCCCCGCTCTAAGAACTCCAAGAATAAACTGGAACACTCCACCTATAACTACAGCTAACAAGAAAATATCAAAAGCACCAAGATCTTGGATAGCAGTAAGTACTATCACTGCAAGACCTGCAGCTGGTCCACTTACTCCAAGTTGAGAGCCACTTAAAGCACCTACTACAATCCCGCCAATTACCCCAGCAATAATCCCTGAGAATAATGGTGCACCAGAAGCTAGGGCTATACCTAAGCATAATGGCACCGCTACAAGAAATACTACGATACTTGCAGGAGCATCATTTTTTAGGTTTTTGAAAATTGAATTTGAATCTAAAGTTTTCATAGTCGAAAAAATAAAATTGAATATTGGCATAAAGCTTTAAGAGCTTATACCAGTTAGTTAATATTGTTTAAATAAGTACGAGAATGTGAGTAGTCGTGTAAAGCACTACTCATTTATGCAGAAGTAAAATCTGCAGGGATATCTTAAAACATGGGTTATGAAAGGTCTGGAGGGGGGGATGGTATATCCTTACAATGTCTAGAAGATAGCTTTAAATAAATATTTAAAGGATTTGTATTTACATCAAGCTTACTTCTGTGTGAAGCACCATCGTCTGGCACATTTACTTCTAATTCTAACTCAGAATCTACATTGTCTTCGGTAGGGTTCTCTTCGTTAGTATCATGTAATTCTATAAGTAGGTCATTCATGAAGCCGTAACTATTAATCATCTCAGACCCTAAAAGTGAGATACTAATAAAAAAACTTATCGTGATAGATAACACTGGGTTCATAATAGTTGCAAATATATAATATAATAGCTTTACTATCATTTTTGTTTGCAAGAATTTCATAATTTTTAGTAAAAATATTATTAACTTAACATAATGTCACGGGACACACATAAATTATGTCACCATAAAGATGACAGATGTCAGTAGATCTGAGATTTAGGCTTTGTGAAAAATTATACCTCCGAGAGCCACAAGACTCTAAATTAGGGAGGAGAATAATTGAGTCAAGTATCTTACTTATAGACAGTCTAGGCTTTGAGGCATTCACATTTAAGAAGTTGGGCAAAGAAATAGGATCTCCAGAGGCATCTATCTACAGGTACTTTGAGAATAAGCATATGTTGCTTGTCTATTTGATTAATTGGTACTGGGAGTGGGTGAGTTATCGGATAGAAACAAGCATTAGAAACCTAGACGACCCCAAGAAGATTTTGAGGAAGACCTTGTCTGCTATCATAGAGTCAAGGAGTAAAGACTCAAATTTCAGTTTTGTAGATGAGCCAATATTGCATAAAGTGGTTATTGCTGAAGCTTCCAAGGCATATCACACTAAGCATATTGACAATGAAAACAAGGAGGGCTTTTTTAAAAGCTATAAAGACTTAGTGAGTCGAATTGCGGAAATCATTTCGCAGGTAGATAAAAGCTATAAATACCCTAGGAGTTTAGCTAGCAATCTCTTCGAAATGATAAACAATCAATTATACTTTGCTGAACATCTTCCCAAGCTCACTGACTTTAAAAGCCAAAAGAATATAAATAAGGATATAAACAAAATGGTACACTACTATGTGGGGCGTTTATTAAGTGTTGACTTATAGTAAGCTATCATGGCTTAATCTGCCCCTAGCACTTAAATTCACATTTGTTTCAACTATATGCAAAGTAGCTTACATAACTACTCCCTAAACTGCTCACTTTAGCTGTGACTTTCAACTTTAAATTAGTCTATAATTGTAGAATCAGGGTCACACCTAATTCTTTCACACACATGACACACCCTTAGTTTATTGAGAATAGTGGGCGGTTTAGAACCGCCCTTTTTTATGTCTACTAGTGAGCTTCTAACCAGTTTTCACCTGTTCCCACTTCCACTAGGATTGGGACTTTTAGATTTGGAATCGCATTTTTCATTTCTTCCTCGATGATAGGTTGTATTGTCTTCAGCTCTTTCTTAAATACATCAAACACTAATTCATCATGAACCTGCATGATCATTTTTGATTTGAATTTATGTTTCTTAAATATTTTAGAAATATTAATCATGGCAATCTTTATCATATCAGCTGCAGTACCTTGGATGGGCGTGTTAATTGCCATTCTCTCGGCAGTACTTCTGATTAGGCCATTCTTAGAGTTGATATCCCTTAACTCTCGCTTTCTGCCCAGTAGCGTTTCTACATATCCATTTTCTCTGGCAAAGTCTACGATATCAGTCATATAGTTTTGAAGACCCATATATTGTTTAAAGTAGTTTTCGATTAGCTCTTTAGCCTCTCCTCTTTTAATGCCGAGTTGCTTAGAGAGGTTAGTTGCTCCTGCTCCATAAGTAATACTGAAGTTTACCGTTTTTGCATTTCTCCTTTGGTCTGGCGTTACCTCCTCGATTGGCACATCATAAACTCCAGCGGCAGTTGCACTGTGTATGTCAAGACCATTTTGAAAAGCGGCCAACATATTCTTATCCTTACTGATTTCAGCAATTAACCTTAGCTCTACTTGAGAGTAATCTGCAGCTAATAAGATGTGATCTTTATCTCTCGGAATAAAAGCCTTTCTTATTTCCCGACCTTCATCATTCTTGATAGGAATGTTTTGCAAGTTGGGAGCTTCACTACTTAATCTCCCTGTCGCAGCTCTTGCTTGATTAAAAGAACTGTGGACTCTTTTAGTCTCAGGATTAATCATTAATGGTAAAGCATCGACGTAAGTAGATTTTAGTTTAGCATATCTTCTAAACTTTAGGATGTCAGCTACGATGTCATGCTTTTGAGAAAGCTCTGTAAGTTTCTCTTCATTTGTAGAGAATTGACCTGATGCCGTTTTTCTCCATCGATAAGGAATTTCTAGTTTTTCGAATAGTACTTGACCTACCTGCTTTGGAGAGGCGATATTAAACTCAACTCCTGCTTTTTTATAAATCTCTTTTTGCTTTTTGTCTACCATCTTGGCTAGGACTTTAGAATAGTCATCCAAGAATTTCTTATTTAGATTTACTCCCTCATACTCCATTTCTGAGAGAACTCTAATGAGTGGCATTTCTATGTCGTCGTAGAGCTTAGTGAGTTTACGCTCTTTCATTTGCTCTTCGAATATGTTTCTTACTTGGTAGGTAATGTCAGCATCCTCAGCAGCGTAGTCGGATACTTTCTCAGGATCGATATCTCGCATGGTGAGTTGCTTCACGCCTGGTTTGCCTATAACATCGGTGATAGGTACCATCTTATAACCAAGGTAAGCTTCTGATAGATAGTCTAGTTTATGCCTTCGATCAGGTTGGAGTAAGTAATGTGCTATCATAGTATCAAAAAATTCACCTTTAACATCACAATCATAGCGCCTTACAATATTGATATCGTACTTAATATTCTGACCGATCTTTTCGATTTTTTCATTCTCAAGCACTGGTTTAAATTCTGCAAGAATCTTGATTGCATCTGCTTTCTTCTCGGGTATAGGGACGTAATAACCTTCCTTAGCTTTCCAAGAGAAAGAAATACCGACTAACTCAGCTTGCTGAGAATCTATACTTGTGGTCTCTGTATCAAAACTGATGCTCTTTTGTTTTGATAAATTCTTAACAAGTTTTGCTCGTTTAGCTGGAGTATCAACAAAAACATAGTTGTGTTCTGTGTTAGTTATGTTGTCTGTGACTACTGCATAATCAGTACTACCTGTGTTAGAAGATTTTTTAGATTTTAAAGGTTTGTCTCCGCTAATAGGACTTGCAAATAAAGAACCTTGAGATCCAGGCATCACTGTGTCATCTCCTAACACCGTTTTAGCAAGGGATCTAAATTCTAACTCTTGAAAAATCTCAGTTAGTTTTTCTTTATTGACAGGTTCTAGTTTATATTTTTCTGCATCGAACTTAACGGGGGATTGTAGATTGATAGTTGCTAGATCTTTTGATAGCATCCCTTGCTCAGCAAATTTTTCTATATTTTCTTTTTGCTTTCCTTTTAGCTGATCTGTATTAGCTATGATTTCTTCCACACTACCAAATTGATGCAATAGCTTAGAAGCAGTCTTAGCTCCAATTCCTGGGATACCAGGAATATTATCTACACTATCTCCTTGCAGTCCTAATACATCTATTACCTGCTCTACCTTTTCGATGTCCCACTTCTCTAAGACTTCAGGGACACCCAAGATTTCCACACCATTACCAGAGCGGGATGGCTTATACATAAACACTTTATCGGAAACTAACTGAGCATAATCTTTATCAGGCGTAACCATGTAGACAGTGAAGCCTTCAGCTTCTGCCTGCTTAGCTAAAGTGCCAATGATATCATCTGCTTCATAATTATCTACCATCGGGATTGGGATATTAAATCCTTCGACAATAGTGCGGATGTAGGGTAGGGCTATGCTTATGTCTTCTGGTTGTGCTTGTCTGTTAGCCTTGTAGGGTTCATATTTATCATGTCTAAATGTTTTACCTTTTGGATCAAATGCTACAGCAATATGTGAAGGCTCTTGATTTTTAAGAATGTCCCATAGCGTTCTGACAAATCCTGTTATGGCAGAAGTATTGACACCTTTAGAGTTAATGAGCGGTCTGTTGATAAATGCATAATGGGCACGATAAACTAGTGCATGGCCATCTAGAAGGAAGAGTTTTTTATCTGACATGTGGAGTGTTACTGTTTGATGGCAGGAAGATACAAACAGTGAAGTGATATAAAAACGTAGAATTAAAAAAGCCCATCACACATATGTGTGATAGGCTTTTTATAAAGTTGGGTTTATATTTTGTTATATCTATTGACTCTTATAGAGCGTAAGAAAGACCTAAGTTATAGATCATTTGTATAGTTGAAGGATCAGCTGCTCCTTTAACTAGTCCTAATTGCTCATTTTTTCTAAGTCCTACATTCAATCCAAGACCGATACCTTTAAAAACATCTGCAACAGAAAATCCATTCTGCCAAGTCCAGTTAGATAGTTGACTTCTAGTTAGAGCTGGTGTAGCATCTTCATCACCACCGTAAGAATAAAATCCATCAAGAGCTGATGTCCACTTTACTCCAGGGTATATTTCTGCAGAGTAAGTAGCACCCCATACTGCACCTGTAGCAGAAGAATAATCTCCTCCAGGGAATGTTTTCTGAAAAGCTAGAGGGTGTACATAAGCTACTAGATTATCAGTAGGCTTCCAAGTAAGACCCGCACTTAATGTAAATTGTCCTGGGTTGTTAAAATTAGCTACAGTAGTTGAGTAATTTGCTGCCGCAGAAGCATATACTTTACTAAATAACTGATACCCACCAAGTGAATTAATGATGAATAAACTAGCACTAGATGTTAGATTTTCATTGCTGTTTTCACTTTCATCAAAACTATCATCGCCATCATTATCTGACTTAGAATTAGCGCTTGTTATAGAGACATTTAGTGTGTTGTTCCAAAAGTATTTGGCATTTGCTTCGTTGTAATTAGCATATCCACCAAGACTTAATCCAAATCCTCTAGATGCAACTTTAGCAATGTCGTTTGCAAACCAGTCATTAGTACCACTGAAGTTAAGACCAAGTGTACCACCAAGACCTTTTGTCCATCCTGGGAATGCTTTGATTCTTGCATCAAGGTCTGCTATCTCAGCACCAATACCGTCTGCAATTCCTTGCTTCTCAGCCATCATTGCTTTCAGTTCATCCAAAGTCTCGTCTTGAGCTTGAAGCGAAAATGTAGTTGCGAATATTGCAACTAACATTAAAATAAAATTCGTTTTCATAATTAGTTTAGTTTAAAAATTGTTACTTATTAGTTAATAATAAGGGTATGTGTTTTTATGCTTTAATTTTAAATAGTTGACTTTTCTTGCCTTATTGTTATATACATTGAGACATAAAAATTCCGATAAGGGCACAAACTCGGGCTACTTTTTTTTACTTTTTTAAAATCCGTAGGACAACCCAACTGACGTAAAGCTCTGTGTGTCAGGGCTTTCAAACTTTGCGCTTCTGATACCATAAGTTAGTCCGACTCCTATCCCTCTCCACACTTCAAAAGCGAAAGTATTTAGCCATGTAAGCTCATTCAGACTAGACTCATAAGTTGACGCATCTGGTAAAGTGATTGTCTGTTTAGTATCACCATAAGGTATGAATGCAGTAAGTGTAGATGACCAAGCAACGTTCTTTCCACTTACATCAAACTCTTGGGTATAATCCACTCTTAACTTAGCACCTACAGCACCAGCAGACATTACTTCACCCTTTGCAAAAGCATACCTATAATTAAATGGATGAATGACAACAGTCATGTTATCAATAGGTAACCAAGTAGCTCCCAATCCAATATCTAAAGTTCCAGGCTCAAGGAAATTACCTAACGAGGTGTTGAGTTCGGCTTGACCAGATAAGGCAAAGTTATCTACAACCTTGTATCCAGCTAAAGAAGACAAGTTTAGGATATCTACTGTCCCATTGTCGAATAAACCAGATTCATCTTTTTCGTCAATATCAACATCTTGCCATGCCTTAGTGAGTAACCCTTTGTTATGCCAAAATGTTTTCTCATTATCCTTAAGCATAAACGCATTAATAGTAAGGTTTAAAGATGACGATGCTGCTTCTGGATTAGGATTTGCAATCCAACCATCTGATCGATTAAGATTAAAACCTAGTAAACCGTTTACACCTTTTCTCCATCCTGATAATTTGTCAATTTGGGATTGTAGTACTTCTGCTTCATTTTGCAAAGCATCTACCTGAGCTTGTAGTTCATCTGCAGCAGCAATCTTTTCAGATTGCATTCCTTTTAACTCCTCTAATGTTTGTGATTGACCAATAGTGTATATACCGCAAACTGCGACTATAACTAAGAGTAATTTTTTCATTATTAATATTTTGGTTTTAGTTGTTGCTTTTGTTAGCTCTGATGAACCTCCACTTTTTGATTAGTCAATTTACTTAGCGGAAAGATGATCTTTCTATCCCCTGTTTGTATCGTTAGGGTAGATCTGTCCATATTAGTTATCTGTCCTTTCTCACCTTCAAAGGTTATCGTATCACCTAATTGAAACTTATCTTTTGAATAAAAAGAAGCCAAGAGATTAGCAACTATATCTTTAGATGCAAACCCATAACCTATGGAGAATGCGAGTATTATACCTCCTATAATAATTGAAATGTTTTGCGATAAAAACTCCGTATTAATATTTGCCTGTGTAAGCGCAAGAATGAAGATGTTTATAAACAAGAAATAGAATACAAAAGTCGATAGCAACTTAGCAGAAGGGATTCCTAAAGAGTTACAAGTGGTATATATTATTTTACTAATTGCATCAGAGGCTAGTAAACCGATTATCAAGATTATTAATGCCATAATCAACTTAGGTATAAAGTTGAATATGTCTAATACAATCTGTGAGATTGCAGGCATACCTAATAAATCTGCAGCAAATACAGCAAAGAATATTAGTAGAAAGTAATAAATAATCTTCCCTGCAACTGCACTTATCTTAAACTTTAAATTGGACTTATCGACCATCTCAATTTCTTGAAGCTTGTCTCCAAGTTTATCTATTTGAATTTTCTCTAAGAATTTTGTGATAATCTTTGAGATTATTCTAGCGATAATTAGTCCTATGATAAATACTACGAGAGCACCTATGATCTTAGGCACAGCACTTACGAATTGAGATACCATACCATTCAATGCGCTGGTTATGTCTCCAAAAAAGAAGAAGTTGGTCATATGAGTGTTTTATTGGTTTTAGTCTATAGTATTGGGATACTTGGGACGGTCATTGTCAGATAATCTGTTGGGATTGTTTATATCATCTGTCGGTGAAGGCCCACCACCTGACATTTTTACGAACATACCGAAGATCTTTGGAAGATATAATTCTACAATCTCACCTAAAAAGTGAAACAAGCCGACATTGCTGTCTATACTACTTCTAATCTTCTGTTGAGAATGGTCGCTAAATTTAGCGCTCTCTTCTTCCTGTAGCTCTTTAAAACTGTTTTTAATATTAGTGGGCATCTAATTACTTTTAGTCATCTTTAAAAATCGCCGAATGTGTCTTTTGACACTTCTGCTTAGCACGTTTAATTTTCATCTTAATTGCACTTTCAGATTTAGCCATGACTTCTCCGATTTCTTTGATGGACATCTGATCTTGATATTTCATCAATAGAATGGATTTGTCAGTGACTGGTATCTTATCCAGTACAACCTTCAATCGTCTAACATTCATCTCCAAAAGAAATTTCTCATTGACATCGTCATCTGCCTTGTCATGTGTATTAGCAATATCATCTACTAATACACTGAGGTCTTTCTTCTTTCTTCTAATTACGTCTATACAGTAATTATAAGTAATGGAATAAATCCAAGTCGAGAATTTAGACTTTCCGCTAAACTTAGAAAGGTTAAGAATTATCTTCATGAAAATCTCCTGAGTCGCATCTTCTGCTCTCGCCTCATCTTTCAGTAATGACACGCACTTACCGAATATTTTCGGTGAGTATCTTTTGTACAATAGGTCGAAGTATTCAGACGATTGACTTTTTAAATATTCATCAACAGCCTGCTCATCAGTTAACGTACTAGCTATGTCCTTACTTAGTAAGGGAAATAAGAGGCAAATCACTTTTCAAGTATTAATTCTAAAGCCTTTCTAGGCTCTTTTAATTTGACGTGGTAAAAATAAAAAGTTACATTAACATATTTAATAATATGTTAAGAAAAAAGAGGTAATGCCATGAAAGCACTACCTCAACCCTAACCAAATGAAACCAATAAGTGCAAAAAAGCACCTACTGATGTTTATTCACTGATAATTTAAAATTAATAAATTTAATCGTGGGTTCACAATTGAACCCTGAGTTAAGTTAGTCCTAATCAATACCTTATGATCAGAATCTTACCATTAATCCTGTTATTTAGTGCCATTTCGGTAATCAGTGTGTCATCTCAGTCACAAGATGAGGATGCATTAATGATCAGACATATATACGACCACACGTTAAAAAATGCGCAATGTTATGATTGGCTGGATCACCTAAGCTCTAATATCGGTGGTAGGTTAGCAGGGTCACATAATGCTGAATCTGCCGTCCAGTATACTAAAAACATATTGGAGAAGATGTCTCTAGATGGCGTGGAGTTACAAGAATGCATGGTCCCTCACTGGATTAGAGGTAACAAAGAGGTTGTAGAAATAGTCGATTCTAAATCGATTGGCACTAAAAAACTTAATGCATTATCACTTGGTAATTCTATTGGAACTGGACATAAAGGTCTGAAAGCAGAAGTTATTGAAGTCAAATCGCTGGATGAGGTTAGAGAACTAGGAGCCTCAAAAATAGAAGGTAAGATTGTATTCTATAATCGAGCGATGGATCCTACTAAGATTAAAACTTTTCATGCGTATGGGGGTGCCGTAGATCAGCGAGGGAGCGGTCCTTCGGTTGCAGCGGAGTATGGTGCAGTAGGTGCGATAGTAAGATCTATGACTACTCGGCTTGATGATATACCACATACGGGAGTGACAGTACCTAAAGATGGTGTAAAGAAAATTCCATCTCTTGCAATTAGCACAAATGATGCTGAGCTGCTTTCTGGTTTGTTGGCTGACGAGACGGTGAATCTCTATATTGAAAATTACTCAGAGTTACTTGCTCCTAAGAAATCTCACAACGTTATTGGTGAGATTAAAGGAAGTGAATTTCCCGATGAAATCATTTTGGTAGGTGGTCATCTAGACTCTTGGGATGTAGGAGGTGGTGCCCACGATGATGGTGCTGGATGTGTGCATGCTTTACAGGTACTGCAATCGCTAAAAGACCTTAAATACCAGCCCAAACGGACTATTAGGTGTGTCATGTTTATGAATGAGGAAAATGGTCTTGCTGGAGGAAAGAAATATGCTGAGGTTTCAAACAGAGACAATGAATTTCATCTTGCTGCTATAGAATCTGATGCTGGAGGATTTACTCCACGAGGATTTGGTTTTTCTGCTGAGGAGGCAGTTTTTAAAAACTACTATAATAAAATTTTGGAATGGCAGACGCTGATGGAGCCTTATGGGATTCACTTTGAAGTTGGTGGTGGTGGTGCAGATATCAATCCTCTCAAAAGTCAGAAAGGGATGTTGATAGGTCTTAGACCTGACTCGCAACGCTACTTTGATTTTCATCATACGGCGACCGATGTAATAGATGCTGTCAATCAACGCGAACTCGAAATGGGTGCGGCTGCTATGACAAGCTTAGTATATTTGATTGATAAATATGGATTGAA
>CALFUQ010000299.1 GCA_937929885.1 uncultured Saprospiraceae bacterium | reverse complement strand
AGAGTCTAACTACTGGAAAGAGGCTCTAGTTTATACTAGTAAACATTTTAAGGATAACCCAGGATCATTGGAAGGAGAGCGCCAATATCCTTGCAATCATAAGGAAGCAGATGAATGGTTACAACAGTTTTTAGAAGTGAGGTTTCATGAGTTTGGGGATTATGAGGATGCTATAGTGAGGGAGCAATCTATTCTAAATCACAGCCTGCTATCACCACTTATTAATGTGGGATTATTATCGCCACAATATGTTCTAGACAGTGCAATCAGCTATGCAGAACAAAATGATATTCCACTTAACTCTTTAGAAGGTTTCGTGAGACAGATTATTGGCTGGCGAGAATTTATTCGGGGTATGTATGAGCTGCGGGGCAGTGACTCAAGAAATAGAAATCATTTTAATTATAAGAAAAAAATTCCTTTGTCATTCTATACGGGAGAGACGGGAGTGCTGCCTGTGGATGATGTTATAAAGCAAGTTCTTGAGACAGGGTATTGTCATCACATTGAGCGGCTGATGATTTTGGGTAATTTCATGCTGTTATGCGAATTTCATCCTGATGAGGTGTATAGATGGTTTATGGAATTGTTTATAGATGCTTATGATTGGGTCATGGTTCCTAATGTATATGGCATGAGCCAGTTTGCTGATGGAGGTTCATTTGCAACAAAGCCTTATATCAGTAGTTCTAATTATATCAAAAAGATGAGTAACTATCCTAAAGGTCCATGGCAAGCTATCTGGGATGGTTTGTTTTGGAGGTTTATAGATAAGCATCGTACTACGATAAAGCCTAATCCCCGTATGTCGATGATGCTTAGCACTTTTGAGCGAATGCCTGATGAAAGAAAGACCGCTCATTTTGAAGCAGCAGAAAAATTTTTAACATCATTAAAATAAAAGTTTTCAGAATTAACAAAGCGTATGAGAAATTATGTAATTATAGGAGGATCATCTGGTATAGGTAATGCTATAGTAGAATCCCTAGAGGATCACGATGCAAATATTGTAGCTACTTATAACACCAATGCAAAAGAAAGCAGAGGTAAGGTCAAGTACCTTAAATATGATGTAACAACAGATGAATTAGATTTGGATGAGTTACCTGAGCAAATAGATGGCTTAGCTTATTGCCCAGGTAGTATTAACCTCAAACCTTTTAAGCGATTTAAGGAGGATGATTTTGTCCAAGATTTTAAATTGCAAGTAATGGGTGCTACTAAAGTAATAAAGCAACTTCTACCTAAAATGAAGGGCAGTCAAGATGCGTCAATTTTATTATTCTCTACAGTGGCAGTTCAGACTGGTTTTTCTTTTCATACGCAAGTGGCTATCTCTAAAGGAGCCATTGAGGGGTTAACTAGATCTTTAGCAGCAGAGCTTTCTCCAGACATTAGAGTCAATGCTCTCGCCCCGTCCTTAACTAATACTAACCTGGCTGGGAAGTTGCTAAGCACACCTGAGAAAATAAATATGCAATCAGAGAAAAACCCGCTCAAGAAAATAGGGGACCCCAAGGATATAGCTGAAGCTGCTACTTATTTGCTTACAGAAAAATCTTCTTGGATGACTGGTCAGATAATTACTATAGATGGTGGATACTCAAGGATAAAGAAGTAAAGAGAAAAGCTTGTTGATTGTTGAAATAATTTGTTATCGTACCTAGTTGATAACTAGTATTTCCCCTAGTATCAATGTCGGTTGTTAATAATACATTTAACAGGTCATCAATTAAACATCATCAAATGAGCTATAGACTTAAACCTTTTTCTTTATTAGTCTTCATAATCATTGCGATTAGTTGTTTGGTCGATGTTAATGCTCAGCAGGCGGTGATACCAGGTGCGATCAGAGTAGATGCGACATTCGAAAACATCAGTATCAATTATTCCATCACTGGAGACGACAATCTGGATAGCCAACTTTCGATAAGATATAGGGCACAAGGGAGTTCTACCTATCTGAATGCTGCGATGACCATACGTGCTCATCCTAATCTTATCATAGATGGTAGCAGCCTTAATATGAACTTTCATGCTGGTAGTGTCATGCATCTAAATCCTAATATAACTTACGATATAGAGTTAACACTGACTGATCCAGATGGAGGTGGAAGTACACAAACTATACAAGCAACAACTAAAGCGATCCCAATGGCGGCCACGAGTTCCATAAAATATGTTGCCCCTGGAAATGGAGGAGGAGCAGGCACACAAAGTAATCCATATTTAGGATTACAAGCTGCAGCAAGTAATGCTAGTGCAGGTGATCATTTTATAGTTGCCTCGGGTACTTATGATCCTTTTAGTATAACACAAAGCGGAACTGCAGGTAACCCGATAAGTTTTGAAAGCGAAACATTACATGCAGCTGTAATCGAAGGAGCTAACACTAATGTAGGTATAGTAACGATAGGTTCTTTTAGTATCAATACGGCACATGTTATTATTGATGGTTTTACAATTCAAAATGGAGAGAGAGGTATAGATGCACAGAACACATCTTTCGTTACTGCTAGGAATAATATGGTCTTGGATGTAGACTATGGATATGTAAACCGAAGAGAGAATGGTGTGGAGTCTGATCAGTATATTACAAACAATGTTTTTGAAGGAAGGAGTGCTTACCCTGGAAGTGGGATCCCTGCTGAAAGATGTATCGATATTAGAGGAAATAATAATGTAGTAAGTCACAACACGATCAAAGATTTCGCTGATGGAGTCTCAACTGATGGTCCTCCTTACTACACTTCTTACTCTTTGGATATTCATCATAACGAAATACAAAACATAGTAGATGATCATATAGAGATAGATGGTATAATATCTAACGCTAGAGTATATCGTAATAGGTGTTTTAATGGTCGAGCAGGGGTTAGCATTGCACCCATCTTTGGCGGCCCTGCTTATATATTCAGAAATGAAATATTCAATTATGAAAACAGTGCTTTCAAAATGAATAGAGGGCCATCAGGTATTATCATAGCGAACAATACCATAGTTAGTAATGACAATGCCATAGAATCACCCAATGGTTGGCAGAATACTTTTTATAGAAATAATGTGGCCTTCAGTTCTAGATATTGTTTCGAGTTTTTTGATGTAGTCGCTGGTAGTACGGATGACTGGGACTATGATGGATATCATTCTACGAGAAGTGGTACAAGTGGCAGTCCCTGGTTTAAATGGGATGATGTGCGGTATGCTAATGTACCTGTTCTTAACAGTAGTGATATTATAGAAGCCAATGCTATCGCAGTTGATTTTTCTGACTTTGAGAATATTGCTTTGCCCTCTCCTTATGGGGCAATCTACCTACCTAGTGATCGAGATCTATATCCTACAAGCGCCTCTAAGGCGATAGATGCAGGCGTGATATTAGATAATATCAATGATCCTTATGTTACCGATAACAGTACTGATCTAGGTGCATTGGAATATGGAGAGCTTAGGCCAGTTTATGGAGCAGTGTTTAACATGACAACTAGTAATGCGCATATAGTCACAGATGATGATTGCATACAGATCTTTCCTAACCCATTCACAGACAAGGTAATTGTTGATGGTAGTTTTACAAATTTTACGATTCACGTTCTTGACGTAACAGGGGCAGTGGTTGCAAATTATACAGGGACTACTGCACCACTTGTACTAGACTTATCTGCACTTGGTAATGGCATTTACTTTGTAAGGATCCAAAGCACCATTCATAATTATCTAAGCCTGCAGCAGATTATTAAGGGATTGTAGTGTAATAATGATTGCGCAACGTCAGCTAAGCTAATTCAAAACTACTGCCAACCCAGAAAATGTAATTACCGCATTGTTTTAATTTACATTTTCTAATTGAGTCCAAAGGACGTTTATTACCGCACAATTGCTGTTCGAAATCGAACAATATTAAAAAAATAAATATATGTAAAATATTGTAAATCAATACTTAATTGATTGGCATTCTCATTGAACTAGGTAAGTCGACAATCAGATTTATAATTTAAAACTTAAAAAATGAGAATAATTAATATCACAGTATTACTACTTGTATTCTGCTTATCAAACGCTCTAGCTCAAGATAAAGCAAGATCATCTGATCAAAAACGTACCATTGAAATAGACAATGAAAATGGTGAGCTTTTCATTTCATTTAAAAATGGTGTAATACAAGAATTTACTTTGAATGATACTCCAGTATCTAAAGAACGATATAATGAATATCAAGAAATTATCGATGACTTCTCAAATGATGGAACACAACCACTTACTCCAGCCCCAACTCCTGAGCCACCAGTTGATGACAGAGATGAGACAGCAGAATTGTTCACAGCAATAACAGAATATTTAGCAAACGAAACGATCATTAATTCTAAAAAGAAGTATAAGATTCTTCTTAAAAGAGAATACTTGAAAGTGAACGGTAATAAATTACCAACTGAATTTCATAATGTTTGCCTTGATTTCTTTGAGGAGATTTATGGACATAAACTCAATGCTAAGAGTGAGGTCAAATTCAAAAAATCAAGAAAGAACTATACATCATCTATTAAGATCAGAGAATAGCTTACAACTTGCCATATTAACATATGGCTGATAATAATTGAAGTTTGTAACTTCAAATTACTATTACACTATTGTTTAGAGTAAGAAACTATGTGATGATGATTTGATCTATGTACAGCAGAATATCGATAATCCATTTGGCGAATTTATTATCAATTTATCAAAATGAAACTATCTCCAAAAGCAAAAAAAATATTTAGCGAGATTAATAAGGAAACCACTAAGCTTGGGGACCTAAGAAAGATCGCGAAAGAATTAAAAAAAGATCACAATCTAGCTTTGGAACTTTGGTCAACAGGAAAGTTTATGCCTCGTCAGTTAGCCATACTGATTATGGATAAAAAGTTGCTTGATCAAGAGTTGATCGACCAATTTGACAAAGACATACAACAACACGAATATGAAGAGCGACTTCATCTGATAGATTGGTTGATGGCCAATCAATTGTCTAAGGATAAGAAGATAATTACAGTTATAGAATCTTGGGAAGATAGTTCTTCCCCATTACAGCGCAGAGTGTTTTGGTATTATCAAGCTAGATTAAGATGGATGGGTAAAACCGATCAGACAAATACGGAGTATCTGCTAAACACTATTGAAAGTAAAATGCTAGATGAAGTACCAGAAGTGCAATGGGCAATGAACTTTACAGCTGGTCAAATAGGGAAGTGGCAAGAGCAGTATCGTGCGAGGTGTATTTCTATTGGAGAAGACACAGGACTTTACAAAGATGAGATGGTAGCCAAAAATTGTGTTCCAAGTTATTTGCCGCTATTCATTCCTATAGAAGTTGCTAAGTTGAATAAGTAAGCGAACTTGTTATCAAGGGGCTAGGTGTACTGAGCGATTAATCTTCCTGAAAGTGGACTTAACTTAGCTCGATATATTCTTGTTGTATTCCACATTCTTGTTGGAACAACTTTTACAATTATTGATAACTTACAATTATGAGGAAATCATTGATAGTCTGTTTCGCTTTTATTCTTCTTGTGTCTTGTAAAGAGACAGTACAAAAAGAAGAAACTGGCCACCAGATAAAGAATGAAAAATCAGTAAATACTATACTCGAAGAGGAAATTGAAACCAGTCAAGAACCATCATCAGATGAGATAGATATTATAGATTACTATTTTACCTTACCACCAAAATATTTTGCTTTTGAAATATGTGGTAAAAAAGATTCTAAATATGAGCGACGACAAAATATAGTCGAAGAAGACCTAGAAATAAACTGGCTCTCTTTTGAAGATGAATGTACAGGATACGCTAATGAATTTAAGAAACTATATATTCCATATGATGAAAAGGAATTATTCTGGTTAACGGTCTATGAAGGGAATAAGGGTCAATCATTTTATGTGTTAGAACATGATTCCAGTAATTGGAATAATATTACTAACGAGCTATTTGTTTCGAAGAATAGAATTAGAGAGAATATTACTACTGCCTTAGAATATGCTCCTACTGACCAAAAAAGATTTATACAAAATATTCAAGACGGGACTGACATTCCTTATGAATTCCAGCTTTCCGATAGTAAAAAGATTTTTAATGTTGTTGTTAGCAAAGAAATTACTAACGATTACATTCGATTAGCTCAGATTACTTGGGACGGAGGTCGTTTCGAGATCAGCCCTTCTTTTGATTTTAAGCCAGAGATAAAGCCACTAAACGCATCAGGTGCAGATCGTGGTATCCTTGTCGCAGCAGTATTAAAAGATGATGGTTGGCAATTTATTAAACCTGACGGTAGTCTACTGCTCGAGGATAAATTTTCTTTTGCAGACAACTTTTCTAATGGCCTAGCCTGTGTGAGTCAAGCAGGCTATCGAATGGATAATGTGACTTATGGAGGTATCTATAACTTCATTGATGTCAGTGGTGATAGAATAGATTTTGAACACGATGAACCTGTACGTTTTCATGAAGGTCGAGCCATTTATCGTAAGAATAGTAAGTATGGATTTGTTGATTCTACTGGTACAATCCTAATAACAGGCTTTGATCAGATGGGTTATTTTTCTGAAGGCTTAGCACCAGCCGTAAAGCGGAACCTTTTTGGTTTCTTAAATAGAAAAGGGGAGTGGCAATTTCGGGTAGCTAAAAACTTAACTTTTAATGAGTTTAAAGGCGGGCTTTCAAGAGCAAAAAAAGGTAAACTAGTTGGGTATTTAAATACATCAGGAGCATGGCAGATTCCAGCGAAATGGCAAGATGCATGGGATTTTTCG
>CALFUQ010000298.1 GCA_937929885.1 uncultured Saprospiraceae bacterium | reverse complement strand
GATATCGAAGGAATATTGGTAGCCTTTGACAAAACTGATGTGCTAAGCTTTTTTAATACATTGAATAAAGATGAACAACAACTTCTTGATGACCCTTTTCATATAATTCCGAACGAGATAAATCTAGAATCTCAATCAGTTCAATTAAGTGATGAATTAAAATTACTCTTGTTTCAAGTAAAGTATGGCATTGTTAATGAAGTGCAATTCACTATGTACTACGAAGAAATATTCATGAAAATTCTTAAAAATATATTCAATGATCAAACACAAATCAATAAATCTATAGATCAATTAGAATTTAAGAAAGCAAGCACAAAGCGTGAAGTATTTAGAAGAGTCAGGTTATCAAAAGATTTCATTGATGGGCATTTAAAAGATAATCTCACTATAAAAGATCTTAGCACTGTTGCGATGATGTCAACATATCATTATTTGCGAAACTTTAAAAAAATATACGATGTTTCCCCTCATCAATACTTAACTACTCAAAGAATCAACAAAGCAAAATTCCTATTGCGAGATACAAGCCAAAACATTGGAGACATTTGTCAGCAGGTTGGATTAATTAATAGTAGTTCTTTTACTAGATTGTTTAACAAAAGAGAAGGTTGTACCCCACAAGCATACAGATCCATGCGAGCCTGATTTTAGTTGTTCGAAAAAAAGCAATATTCGCATACCTCCACATTCGGTTTGTATTACAAATTTGATTACGAACTTTATTTAAAAGACTTAATATCAGAATTTGGATACAATTAAAATAATGCAAGTGGGTCTTGGACCCTTAGGAATTAAAATATCCCAATATATCAATGATAAGAAAACCATCGAGACGATAGCTGCAATAGATATTAACCCAGCACTGTCAAATAAAGACTTAGGATCATTAGCAGATTTGGAAGAAAGTGGTGTGCAAATCAAAAAATCAATTAAGGATATTCAAAACTTAACAGATGTAGATGTAGTCGTACTCTCTACAAGCTCTAATTTGAAGGAGATCAGCAAACAAATTATTCCATTGTTAGATCTAGGCTTACCAGTGGTCTCTACTTGTGAAGAATTAACGTACCCATGGGATACAGATCCAGAAATTGCAGAAAAAATCAATAAGCAGGCAATAGATAATAATGTAGCAGTAGTATCTACTGGAGTCAATCCTGGATTTTTAATGGATACACTTCCAGCCATGTTAACGGGTGTTTGTAAGAATGTCAAGTCCATTCACGTCAATCGAATACAAGATGCAGAATCTAGACGATTACCTTTTCAGAAGAAAATTGGTGCAGGGTTGAGCATAGATGAATTTGAAGAACGTAAAAAGTCTGGGACCTTGAGACACGTAGGTTTGACTGAGTCTATGCAATTTATTGCTAATGCTGTAGGATGGGAACTTGACCAAACTGAAGATGTCATTACGCCGGTGATTTCAGAAAGGAAAGTAGTCACAAAAGACCTAAATATTGCAGCTGGAAACGCGATTGGGGTAAGGCAAGAAGGTAGAGCATATTATAAAGGTCAGGAGAAGATCAAATTAATTTTTGAGGCTGCAGTAGGGACTGGCGTGTCATATGATGAGGTAAATATTATAGGAGAACCCAATATCACTTCTAGGATTGAAGGTGGAGTCCATGGAGATATTGCTACATGTTCTATTGTTTTAAATGCTATCCCAAATATTTTAAACACACAACCTGGACTTAAAACAATGAAAGATTTGTCTATAGTGTCAATAATAAATTAATTATTATCTTAAAGTACTTGCACATATCAGCAGACTAAAACGATATAGAGTTAGTACTTTGATATTAAAATTTCTAAAATTACATATATGAAAAAATTACTACTTCAACTAATCTTCCTGCTCCTAGTGGCGACAGGAATGATAGCACAAACAACCGTTACTGGCACAATCCAGGATAATACTGGCGAATCCCTGATAGGGGTCAACATTATAGAACAAGGAACAACTAATGGAACCATTACTGACATAGATGGAAACTTTTCCTTAAGTGTGGCAGGACAAAATTCAATGTTGGAGATCAGTTACACGGGTATGGAAACTCAGATAGTTCCTGTTGCTGGCAATAGTGTGCTTGACATCAGGATGAGTGATGATTCTCAACTGATAGAAGAGGTGGTAGTAACAGCTATCGGAACAACACAGAAAAAAGATGAAACAGGTTCTACATCTGTATCTGTAGATCCAGCAGACATTCAGAGATCTGGGGAAGTTAATCTCCTAAACTCATTAGGAGCAAAAGCATCTAACGTGCAGATCAACAGATCTAATGGTGACCCTGGAGCAGGTTCTGCTATTAAAATTAGGGGATCTAATACCATTACGGGTTCTTCATCTCCGCTTATTATTCTAGATGGGATTCCTATTAGTAATGCTACTAGTTATGGTAGTGGTGTAAGAGGTGCAGGTAGATTTGGAGGAGTATCTCAGCAATCAAGACTTAATGATATCAATGCAAGTGATATAGAAAGTGTACAAGTACTTAAAGGAGCATCTGCTGCTGCATTATGGGGATCAAGGGCAGCGAATGGGGTGTTAGTGATCACAACCAAGAGTGGTAAAGCAGGAAAGCCTAAAATAAGCTACAAAGCAACCATGTCTATGGATAATGTGAATAAGAGATATCCTCTACAAAACACTTGGGGCCAAGGTAGAGCTGGCGTTTATAGTGCCACCAGAGCAGAGTCATGGGGAGATTATATCCCAGATAGATCAGGAGGGGCAGATGATTTTGACCAATCTGGCCAATACTTCGAAGCCGAAAATGGGACACGATACTATCCTTATAATCAGAAGAATTCAACAGAAACATTTTTGGATTCTAACTGGGATGCAGCCTTTCAACAAGGAGGATATTTGCAGCATGATTTATCTATAAGTGGCGGTAATGATAAATCAAATTACTTTTTTAGTGTAGGTAGATTAGATCAGGAAGGGATAATTAGGAATTCAGATTATGATAGGACCAATCTTAGATTAAACAATAAATATTATTTCACAGAATGGCTTAATGTTTCTTCAAAGGCAAGCTATTCTAATGTAAAGTCAAATCGTATACAGCAAAGTTCTAACACAGCTGGATTATTACTAGGATTACTCAGGACACCACCAGATTTCGATAATAGAGATTACAAAGGCACTTATTTCGCAGAGCCAGGGGTCCCTACATTCAATAGGCATAGATCCTACAGGAGATATCTTGGGAATAATATAAACCCCATCTACAACAACCCTCAGTGGACGCTATTCGAACAAGAATCATCAACCGCTGTAGATCGTTATATCTTCGCACCAGAAATTAATATTCTTCCTACTAACAATTTGACAATCACGTTGAGAGGAGGTATAGATACCTACAATGATAAAAGGTTATACTACTACCCAATAGGTTCTGCTGGTAATGGATCAGTAGGTGATCTTGGAGAAGATTTGATCAGGAATCAGGAGTTGAATTTTGATGCTATGATAAGAGGTAACTTTGATATTACTTCAGATATAGGATTACAAGCTACTGTTGGATGGAACTTGAATGATAGGAGATTTAGGAGAAACTCTCAAGCTATAACAGGATTCCAGGTAAATACTACCAAACAAACTTTTGATCTTAACTCAGCAGCAGAGGCTTCTACGGTAGATCGATTCTTATCAAATAGAAGGACGAATAGAGGATATGGATCATTTAGTTTCGATATCATGGATCAGCTATTTGTAAATCTTGGAGGAGCATTAGAAGCAGCTTCTACTGCAAACAAAACATTCTTCTATCCATCAGCAGATGTTGCTTGGCAATTCACGCAAATGTCTAACTTCTCTGATGATGGACCCCTATCATTTGGTAAGTTAAGAGCTTCGTTTGGTCGGGTAGGTATAGCACCTCCAGTTCACCAAGCACAAACATTAGCTGAAGGTGGGTTTACTTATAGTACATACAGTGATCCTCTTGACATAGGTCTTTTTGGTGGTGGGTTTAGACTAGATGATGATAGAGGTAATCCAAACCTTAAACCAGAGATTAAAACAGAATGGGAAATAGGTACTGATCTTAGATTCTTCGATGACAGATTATCAGTAGGTATGACTTACTATCAAAATCAAATCGAGGGTATTATCATTCCTGCGCAGTTAACGCCTTCGTTTGGATATGATACGCAGAGAGCTAATTCTGCTGATATGGAGAATAAAGGTTTTGAGACTGATATAGATTACTCTATCCTAAGAAGTGGAGGTTGGGAAGTTGGACTATATGCTAACTGGGCCACTAACAAGAATCTAGTAACAAACCTTGCAGGTACAGAAACTATTGATTTATCTGGAGGCTCAGTGAGTTCGAGAGCTATCGAAGGACATGCTCTAGGTGTTTTATATGGTACAGGCTCTCAAACAAATGCTGATGGATCATTCATATTGGATGATAATGGTTTCCCTCAATTGACACTTAGCCCTCTCGTATTAGGAGATCCTAATCCTGACTGGAGAGGAGGCTTAGGTATTAGAGCTTCATACCAAGGATTTTCATTTAATATGTTAGTGGAACACTCTCAAGGTGGAGACTTCATGCCAAGAACACTCCATGTTTTGAATAGGTTTGGTACAACTGAAATCACTGCCAATAGAGAAACCTTAACACAAGATCTTGTAAACTTCAGCGGAAATACTATTGCATCTGGAACAACTATAAGGGGTAACATTATGGACTTCGGTGGTGGTAATGTATTACTTGACGAGTCATGGTATAGAACTGGAATTGGAGGAGGTTTTGGAGATGGGCAAGCTTATAACTTCTCATTATATGATGCGACATTCACAAGATTTAGAGAATTGTCAATAGGATATACATTGAGTAATGACTGGTTGCGAAATAGTGCTAAACTTGGGTCTGTAGATTTTGCAGTCTCTGGACGAAATCTAGTATTGTGGGATAATATCCCTGGAGTAGATCCAGAGATCAATCAAACAGGTGTTGGAGGTGGTGCTGGACTGGATTATTTTACTAATCCTAGTACCAGGTCGATTGTGATTTCATTATCAATTAATTATTAATCAACAGAATGTATAAAATGAATATCATGAAAAATATAATAAAAGGACTATTTGTTTGTCTAGCATTCTGCATGGTGTCTTGTGAAAGCTTAGTAGAAGGTATCAACGATGACCCGAATGGTCTCGTGATTGAAGAGGTGGATGCAGCATTATTTTTAACAGGTGCTCAGTTGGCCAATAATTTAGCACAAGCAGGTCATGTTAATAGAATGGCAGGCATGTGGAGTGGTCAGTTAATAGGGTATGCTTCTGTGTATGGGAATGCATATGGATATAATATATCTACAGCTGAAGCTAACTCAACTTGGAATAGGATTTATATCAGTATCATTCCGCAGGTAAGACACATTATCAGTATTTCTGAAAATGATCCTTTACTAAAAGGAATTAGTAAAGTAATGGAAGCACACGCTATAGGAACGGCTGCATCTATATTTGGAGATGTTCCTTACTCACAGATAAATCAAGAAGAGGTTGATGATCCAGTGTTTGATGGACAGATTTCAGTATTGGATGCTGCTATAGGTTTACTGGATGCTGCTATTGCAGATTTGAGTTCTACACCAGGTAGAGGGTTGTCACAAGATATTTACTACAATGGTGATTCAGGTAAGTGGTTAGAAGCAGCTAATACTTTGAAAGCTAGATACTACATGTATAAGCGAGACTATAGTGCTGCATATGCAGCTGCTCAGCAAGGAATTTCTAGTTCAGCAAATACTATGAGTTTCAATCCGCTTTCTGAGTCTGGGAGCCAAAACATGTTTTTTACGATCCTAGATGGTTCAAGAGCTGGAGATATTGGTTCAGTAGGAAGTTATTTGTCTCAGTTGCTTATCGACTCATCAGGTGTCTACAGAGGAAATGCAAAGACAGTAGAAACCGCTCGATCAGCTTATTATACAATCGATGAAAATACAGCAAGTAATAACATGGGTATTATTGCTGCGACAGAGCCACATCAACTAGTAAGCTTCGAAGAGAATCATTTGGTACTCGCTGAAGCAGGAGCAAGATCTGCTGGTTTTGATACTGGTCTTACTCATCTTAATGAATTCAGAGCTTGGTTAAATAGTGGAGGAAGGTTAAATGCAAACTTCTCAGGTATGGAGTACTTATATGAAGCTTATGAAGCAGCAGATTTTGCTGCGGGAGGTATGGAGAATATGGATGGAATAGCAGATGATAGAGCACTCTTAAGAGAGATAATAGAAGAGCGATATGTATCAGGATTTGGACAATATATGCCGTTTGATGATGCACGTAGATTGAGAAAAGGTGAGACAGATTTGATAGTGCCTTTCCCACTCAATGTGGCATCAGCATCTGCTCATCCTGAGAGATATCCTTATGCAGATCAAGAGCTTAATGCAAATTCAAATTCACCAGGAGAAGATCCAGGTATCTTTACTAAAACTCCGGTGAATCAATAAAGTGATTATTTGATAGTTTTTTCATATAATTTGGGCGGCCAATATGGTCGCCCTTTTTTAATCTATACTTTATGAATTTAGATAGATCAATTCTTTACATGGTGTTGATTTTGATTGGTACTTCACTTAGTGCTCAACAAGAATCAGAGAAAATACTATTCGTAGGTAATAGCTATACTTACTTTTGGAACCTCCCTCACACCGTTGATCTAATGGCAGAGTCGCAAGACATTGATATCGAAACTAAGCAATCTACAGCAGGAGGTTCACATTGGGGACATCACTGGAATGGAGAAAGAAATTTAAATACAAAACAGCTTATAGCTGAAGGAGATTTTGATATCGTCGTCCTTCAAAATCATAGTATGAGTACAATCAATCGTCCTGATAGTTTAATTCATTATGGCGAACTACTCAATGAAAAAATAAGAGAGTCAGGTGCGCAGACCTATCTCTACATGACTTGGGCTAGAGAGTGGAATCCTTATATGATGGAGACTATTAAAGAGAAGTACACAGAATTTGCAGAGCGAATAAATGCTAGACTGGTTCCAGTAGGTTTAGCCTGGCAGAGGGCTAGAGAACTTAGGCCTGGCTTTCCATTATACTTTCCTGATGGAAGCCATCAATCAGCACTAGGTACTTATCTTTCTGCTTGTGTTTTTTATGGTGTGATTACAGGCAAAACTCCTGTAGGTTTACCGAATAGATTAGTCTCTGAAGATAAACATGGTGAGAAAATATACCTCCAAATACAAACGGCTGAAGATGCTTTATTTTGCCAGAAGGTAGCTGAAGAAATCATCAATGAGTACATAGATTAAATGTCAGAAGTTAAGCAAGGAAATAATTCAAAAATCTTTGGACTCCTCTTAGGTCCTGCTTTATTTCTATTGACCATTTTATTTTTTCACCCTCCAGGGCTTAGTGAATCTGCTAATGCAGTCTTAGCTTGTACACTTTGGATAGCAGTATGGTGGATTACAGAGGCTATACCGATTGCGGTTACGTCTTTGCTGCCTGTTATCTTGTTTCCATTGACTGGAGGCTTGTCGCTTGTAGATACTACTGCTTCTTACGGTCATAAGTATGTCTTTCTATACATCGGTGGATTTATGTTAGCTATCGCGATTGAGCGATGGGACTTACATAAGAGAATCGCATTAACGATTATCAATCTGATCGGTACTAACATTAAAAGCATCATTCTAGGGTTTATGTTGGCAACTGCATTTTTATCCATGTGGATATCTAATACAGCAACATCGGTTATGATGTTACCAATTGCCATGGCCATAGTTGCACAACTAAAAGACAATCCTGATACCATTGAAGATGAGAATCAAATTTTCGGTAAAGCACTTATGTTAGCTGTTGCGTATAGTGCTTCGATCGGTGGAGTATCTACCTTAATTGGAACTCCCCCTAATTTAATATTGGCAGGGATAGTAGAAGAAATCTATGGTATAGAAATAACTTTCTATCAATGGCTAAAATTTGGGTTTCCCATTTCAGTAATTCTATTAGCGATTTGCTGGAAGTATCTAACAAGTATAGCATTTAGTTTTAAGCAGAAATCATTTCCTGGTGGCAAGGAAGAGATTAAAAGGCAACTTTCTAATCTTGGCAAAATTTCTTTTGAAGAGAAAGTAGTCTTTGGAGTATTCTGTACTACAGCTATAGCATGGATATGTAGATCATATGTTTTGAATAAGTTTATACCAGCAATAGATGATACGATCATTGCTATGATAGCAGGTATGGTTTTATTTATTCTCCCCGCATCAAAAGAAAAAAACAGAAAGATTATTAACTGGGAGGAAGCAGTTAAATTGCCATGGGGAATATTGCTACTATTTGGAGGAGGGCTTGCTATTGCAAGTGGTTTTAAGTCGAGCGGATTAGCAAACTGGATTGGCTCTCAGATGACTTTGCTTGAAGGCGTTTCATTAATCATGCTACTTTTTATAATTGTTGCAGCTGTAAATTTTCTTACTGAGATAACCTCTAACCTTGCAACAGCTGCCATGTTGCTTCCTATTCTAGCGCCACTTGCAGTGACAATCGATGTACATCCATATATATTGATGGTAGGCACTACTGTTGCTGCTTCATGTGCTTTTATGTTACCTGTAGCTACACCTCCTAATGCTGTTGTATTTGGCTCAGGCTACTTACGAATTCCTGATATGGTAAAAGCAGGGATTTGGATGAATTTGATATCTATTGTTCTTATAGTACTCTTCACTTATTTCGTACTTCCAGCACTTTGGGACTTTGATCCAGGAGTTTATCCTTTGGATTGGATTAAATAATTTTTTCCGCCAAAAGTGACTGCTAGTTGGCAAATTTGAATTGGTTGTTTAGAATTGTCTATAGTTATTCTATTCTAGTATACAATTTGTAGTTTGTATTGGGAATATTTTTACACCTACACTTTAGCACTATGGAATATTTAATGTTAGGAGCATTTCTAATTGTTGGTTTCTTTTTGGGAGCTGTCTTTATCAATATTTTTAATTCTAGAAAAATTACTGGCCTCAAGCAAGAAGCACAGAGCGCTCAAACTCGATATTATGAATTGCAGGATAGAGGTAAAAAACAACTTAAGGAGAAGGATGAATCTATCAATAAATTGGTAGCTGAAAATTCCAAAATTAAAAAGGATATCTCATTGTTCGACGACTCCTCAGTCAATGACTCATCTGTTGTTAATTCTTTAAAAGAGAAAAATGCTCTCCTAGAAAAAGAACTAATGAGTTTAAAAGGTAAGAACAAAGAACTAATGGTAGAAAAAGCTGTACAGCAAGTAGAAAAAAAATATCCTATGCAATTGTACGCTATGGACGGAGTTGTGGAAGAGAATGATCATGAAAAAAGAACAAAACTAAAAAAGCAGAAATCAATCGAAAAGAAACAAAAAGCTAAAAAAGAAAAGACAAGAGCTGTTTCTACTGAAAAGAAAAACAAATTAAAGACGATTGCTCCGATACTTAGTGAGGAAGGACTAGATGTAAAAAAGCAATCAAAAAAATTAAAAAAGAAATCAAAATCTAAAAAGGGGAAACCTAAGAAAGTATTAGCTTTATTTGAAGGGGGAGGAAAGAAAAAGAAGAAATCTAAAAAGAAGAAAAAGAAAGCAAAATGAAAAATTGGTTGGTATTAATTTCTGGTATTATAATTCTAACAGCTTGCCAAAAGAAAATACTAACAATTGAAGAATCCCAACCTAATCAATTTCTTGTAGAGTCTACAGAGGTAGATACACCTCCAAATATTTTGTGGATTGTAGCGGAAGATCTTAGCGATTATATTCCCTCTTTCGGCGATAGTACCATCACAACACCAGCATTATCAAAATTAGCAGCAGAAGGAATTTGCTATGATAATTTTTTCTCTCCAGCAGCCGTTTGCGCACCAGCTAGATCGGCAATAGCAACAGGTATGTACCCGACAGCTATCGGGACTAATCATATGAGGACAGGACCTTGGTATGCTGGAAAGCGTACCAAAGAGCAAATTGCGGCAGCGGCTAATCAACTCCCGTCTGGGATACCACCACATGAAGCGGTGCTTCCAGCAGAGGTGAAAATGATGAGTCAGTATCTGAGAGAGCAAGGATACTTCTGTTCTAACAATGCCAAGCAAGACTATCAATTTATCTGTCCTGTCACGGCATGGGATCAAAATAGTGGCCAAGCACACTGGAGAAATAGAAAGGAAGGGCAGCCATTCTTTTCGATATTCAATCTTGGAATTACACATGAATCTCAGATATGGGCAAGGGCAAAAGATTCTCTTTGGGTAGACGAAAATATGGAAGTAAACATACCTCCTTATTTGCCAGATACAGAAATTGGTAGAAAAGATTTTAGAAGGATGTATTCTAACATTAAAATTATGGATCAGCAGGTAGGAGATATAATAGCTGAGTTAGAAGCAGATGGACTTGCAGATAATACTATCATCGTATGGTACACTGATCATGGTGGCCCATTACCTAGGCAAAAGAGACTGTTATATGATTCTGGGATTAAGGTTCCTCTGATCATAAAGTTTCCTGACAAACGAGATGCAGGAAGTAGAAATAGTGATATAGTGAGCTTTATAGATTTAGCTCCGACAACACTATCACTTGCAGGCATACAACCGCCATCTTATATGAACGGCAAGGCTTTCTTGGGCGAATATGAGAGAGCTCAGTCAGCTAAGTATGCACATGCAGCTGCTGATAGGTTTGATGAGTCGTATGATACTAATAGAGCTGTGCGGGATAAGCGATTTAAGTATATCAAATATTATAGACCTGAGCTGCCTATGTTCTTGCATGTAGAATATAGAGATCAGCAACCGATTATGCAAGAGCTCTATAGGTTAAGAGATGAAGGAATAATGACTCCTGCACAGGCATTGTGGTTTAGAGATAAAAAACCTGCTGAAGAATTATTTGATACGGATATCGATCCGCATGAAATTAATAATCTCGCCGATGACCCAAAGTATCAAGCTAAGCTGCTAGAGTTGCGAGCAGAATGTGAAAGGTGGATTGAGGCTACAAATGATAAGTGTATTGGTCCAGAGACAGAATTATTAAAAGAATATTGGCCAGATGATAAGCAACCTAAGACTGATGTTCCAATGGTTAAGTTTAGTAATGGATTGCTTTCAATAAATTGTAAAACTGAGGGGGCCAATATAGGATACAAGCTAGCTGGAAGCGATTCTTGGAATATTTATACAGATGAAGTAGCACTTGATCCTTCGTCAGATATTAAAGTTATAGCTCATAGGATTGGCTATCTACCTAGTGCAGAGATAAGTGTTAACACAACTTTAGATTAGAGATATTTTTTTAGTTATGCTTTATTTTAGGATGGTAGTTTTGATTTTCTATTTTTTGTTTACTAGTTGTGGTGATTCACCATCCAATAATGTAACTATTGAATCTACTGTAACAGATTTAGCTAAAATCGTAAATGTGAAATGTATTGGTCGTCCCAATAATTATACGTTCGATGTTACGATAGAAAGTGATGAAACTGGTTGTGACCAATATGCAGATTGGTGGGAAGTTATCACTTCAGAAGGCGAATTAATTTACCGCAGAGTATTATCACATAGCCATGTCACAGAGCAACCATTTACAAGAAGTGGGGGAGTGATAGATGTAGGTGCAGACGAATTTGTTTACGTTAGGGCACATATGAATGTCGCAGGCTATGGCAGTGTTGTTTTCAGCGGTACTCCTAGACAAGAACTTACTGCTGATACGTTATCAGCTAGCTTCGCCTTAGAATTAGCCGAGCAAGCTCCATTGCCTGATGGCTGTGATTTCTAAATAAATATATCGAACAACAGTACTCCTGCAAGCCCGATCACAGACACAATAGTTTCCATAACAGTCCACGACTTAAAAGTGTCGATGATAGAAAGTCCAAAATATTCTTT
Organism: uncultured Saprospiraceae bacterium; assembly: GCA_937929885.1. Classification (GTDB taxonomy): domain Bacteria; phylum Bacteroidota; class Bacteroidia; order Chitinophagales; family Saprospiraceae; genus CALFUQ01. The sequence continues at coordinate 1,271 of CALFUQ010000298.1, read as the reverse complement.
GAACATCCAAAAGCCAGTATCATTAACTTGAGAGCAAGTTAGGCTACCTGCTCCAGTTGCTATAACTAGGAGTTCTGGGCTTACATCAGTACTTCCAAGAAGTGGAGTAACAATCCCTGCTGCCGTAAGTGCAGCAACGGTTGCTGATCCAAGTGAAATTCGCAAGGCTGCAGCAACTAACCATGCAAGCACAAGAGGATGAATATTGACACCATCTAGGCTGCTAATAATATACTCGCTCAATCCGCTATCAACTAGTATCTGCTTAAGGGCTCCACCAGCTCCTATGATAAGAAGGATCATGGCAATACCTTTAGTAGAATCAGAAATCATACTTGCTAGTTCTTTCATCTTCCTCCCTTGACTTAATCCTAAAGTGTAAATTGAAATTAGCAAGGCAAGTAACAATGCAATCACAGGATCACCGATGAAACTAATGAAGGTGTGAAAGGCAGTCCCTTCCTCAAATGTCAATTTCACAATCGCTGCAATAGACATTAAGATAACAGGAGTAAGCGCTGTGAAAAGACTAATCCCAAATCCTGGCTTAGGTCCAGTTTCATTATCAATATTTTTAAAAAGGCCTTCAGGCATTTTAGCCTTTATATTTTTTAGTGTTTTAGAATATAATGGCCCTGCAATAATAACTGTAGGGATAGCCAGGATTAATCCATACAGAAATACAAGGCTTAGATCAGCTTCGTAGATCACGGAGATTGCCGTGGGCGCAGGGTGGGGTGGCAAGAAGCCATGGGTTACTGATAGCGCCGCACACATCGGGATAGCTAGATACATAAGTGGCTGTTTAGTAGTACGCCCTAAACTAAAAATCAAAGGGATGAGCATCACAAAACCTACAGAATAGAATAAAGGGATCCCAATAATAAATCCTGTGAGAACTAATGCCCATGACATATTCTTAGGGCTAAATGCTCCTATCAGTCTATCTGCAATCTGCCTAGCCGCCCCGCTTTGCGCGATGATCTCTCCTAGCATAGCCCCAAAACCCAACACCAAGGCTAAGTATCCAAGCGTACTTCCTATTCCTTTTTGTACGGTTTTCATCACTAGCTCTAAGTCCATTCCTTGAGCTATACCAATACCAATGGCTACCATTACTAGTGCAATGAAAGCTGGTATTTCAAACTTGATAATAAGAAGTAAAAGGACTAAAATCCCGATAAGTAGTATAACAATAGGCATAGAAGAAAAGTAGAGTTGATTCTAAAAACAAGCTAATCAAACTTAGTTAGAATCTTACTTTTCTCTAC
>CALFUQ010000297.1 GCA_937929885.1 uncultured Saprospiraceae bacterium | reverse complement strand
TATAGATGATCAATATGACAGCAGCTGTAATTGTAGTGGACAAGCCAAGGAAGAAGATACTGATGATGATGGCGAATCAGGTAATCCAGATGAAGACGATCCCGATGAAACTGATGGTCCGGATGGCCCAGACTGTACGGTTAATGGTTCGTGCGATGATGGTGATGCTAATACAGTAGATGATCAATATGACAGCAACTGTAATTGCATTGGACAAGCTATAGATACTGATAATGATGGTGTAGCTGATAGCGAAGATTGCGCTCCGAATGACCCTAATGTTTCTAGCAGATTTGATCCATGCGATGATGGGGATGCTAATACAACAAATGACCAATACGATAGTAACTGTAATTGTAGAGGTACAGCAGAGGACTCTGATGGTGATGGGGTAGTAGATAGCGAAGACTGCGCTCCCAATGATCCTAATGCATCAAGTAGATTTGATGCCTGTGATGACGGAGATGCTAGTACAACAAATGACCAATACGATAGTAACTGTAATTGTAGAGGTACAGCACAGGACTCTGATGGTGATGGGGTAGTAGACAGCGAAGACTGCGCTCCCAATGATCCTAATGCATCGAGTAGATTTGATGCTTGTGATGACGGAGATGCTAGTACAACAAATGACCAATACGATAGCAACTGTAATTGTAGAGGTACAGCACAAGATTCCGATGGTGATGGGGTAGTAGATAGCGAAGACTGTGCTCCCAATGATCCTAATGCATCGAGTAGATTTGATGCTTGTGATGATGGTAATGCAAATACATCAAATGACCAATATGATAGCAACTGTAATTGTAGAGGACAAGAGCAAGATTCTGATGGCGATGGGGTAGTTGATAGTAGGGACTGTGCTCCTGATGACCCTAATGTTTCTGGTAGGGGCGATTTATGTGATGATGGTGATGCTAGTACTGAAAATGATCAGTATGATAGCAACTGCAATTGTAGAGGAGAAGTTATAGATCGAGGAGATTCAGACAATGATGGAGTTCTTAATTTCGAAGACTGTGCACCTAATGATCCTAATGCCTCTAGTAGATTTGATCCATGTGATGATGGAGATGACGATACTGTAGATGATCAATACGATAGCAACTGTAATTGTAGAGGAAGAGCAATGGACTCTGACAACGATGGAGTGCCAGATAGTGACGATTGTGCGCCAACCGACCCTAATGCATCGAGTAGATTTGATGCATGTGATGATGGTGATCCAAATACTGTAAATGACCAGTATGACAGTCTATGCCGCTGTAGAGGAGAAGTAGAAGAAATAGAAGTTGACTCAGATAATGATGGAGTACCTGATGATGAAGACTGTGCACCAAATGATCCTAATGCATCGAGTAGATTTGATGCTTGCGATGATGGTGATGTTAATACTGTAAACGATCAGTATGACAGCAATTGTAATTGTAGTGGAGAAGCTGCGGAAGCTGTAGACTCAGATAACGATGGAGTGGCAGATGAAGATGACTGCGCACCAGATGATCCTAATGCTTCGAGTAGATTCGATCCGTGTGATGATGGTGATGCTAATACTATAAATGACCAGTTTGATAGTAACTGTAATTGTAGAGGAGAAGTAGTAGATGATGGAGAAGTTACTTTTGGACCATCTGAGTCGGTAGTGCTTTTTGATTTAAATGATTGTTTCTCAACTCTTGGATCAGGCGCAGACGATTACAGTGAATTTGTAGCTGCTTATCCTAACGCACTTGATTGTGCAACATTCACCAGCTCAACTTTGCACAGAGTGAATCCTGATCTAAATAAGCACTCTTGTACCCCAGGAGCAGGAGGGACTGCAGCTATGTGTGTGTCTGCAAGCATTGATTGTGATTATGCTAAAACCTCAAGCCAAGCTTTAGTTTTTGAAGTGCAAGTGGCTGCAACTGATGTAGTGAGTATTTCAGGTCTTAAGTTTTTAGAGAAAGCACCAGAACAATTTGATTGGATAAATGGTACAAGTGGACCTAATAACTATCCGACTAAATACGGTGTCAGAATATTAGTAGATGGAGATGAAGTTTTCTTTGAAGACGATATATCTACAACTACAGATTGGACAGAAGAATCCTTTACGTTTGATGACATTTTAATAGAAGCTAGTGCAACCGTTAAAATAGAGATGTTAGCTTATTGTCCTGTTGGCAATGGTGCTAGAGCTTCGGTATGGGATGTTGAAAATATTGAATTACTCGCTGCTTGTAGTTCGAGTTCTTCTTCGGCATTAGTTTCTGGGTTAGTTACTTCAATGAATAACAAGCCATTATCTGATGTGTTGTTGACACTGGAAGGATATGATTTCCAACAAGAATATATGACATCAGCTAGTGGTGAATTCGATTTTGGGGATGTGCCGATGTCTTCTATGTATGCTTTAAATGCTACAAAGAAAACAGATTACCTTGAGGGAGTAAGTACTTTAGATTTGGTGCAAATCCAGCATCATATTTTAGGTCTTGATCCATTTGATGATGGGTTTAGATATATCGCTGCCGATATTAACAAGGATAATAAAGTAAGTGCCATAGATCTTCTCCAATTAAGAAAACTCATACTTGGAGAATATGATGAACTCCCAAATAATGACAGCTATAGATTCTATGATGAGAATGAATTTATAGAGGTGGTGAACCCATGGACAGCTCAAGAAGAATTGTTCTTACAGAGCATTGAAGATTTTGGAACGAAGCATAATTTAACTGGAATCAAAATAGGAGATGTCAGTATCATGCAAGCTGAAAAAAGGTCAAATGAAGTTTCAGTATTAAATTATCGATTAAGAAATGATAATGTAAGTGGCAAACAAATTCTTGACTTTTACTTTGAAGAGGAAGAACAATTCAAGGCAGTGCAATTGAATTTGTTTTTGAAAAATTCGAATCTTAATGGATTAAGATTAGGGCAATTAGATTTAGCTAGTGATAATTATAACATCATAGACGGTAATGAACTTAGGATCAGTCAAAATTTTGAGGAAGCAATAGCATTTGATCCTAGCAAGCCATTATTCTCACTAGAAATAGATTTTAGTGGGTCGATAGATGATTTAACACTTGTACAAGATTTAGTGATCAAGAGTGAGTTATATAACTCAGGAGGAGATATTAGATCTATAGAATTAGTGGCATCTGATAAGTTATCGGGTACTGCCAATTTGGTGAACATTTATCCAAATCCATTTAGTGATGTAATATCTATAAGCCTTGATTTAGATAGGGAACAAAATGTTACGATCGAAATTTTTGACTTGAATGGTAGAAAGCTTTATGATTTTACTAATAGGCTAGGTGCAGGTAAAAGCACCTTAAACCTAAATGATATCCCTAAGACGACATCATCTTCATTGTTGATATCAAGGGTTTCCGTTGGAGATAAAATTTACACTAATAAGATCATGCAGACACAAGAATAATCCAGAATTATTTACTTCGGATAATTCCGTTATTCAAAGTAAATAATTTTTATAGTAGATAATAAATTGCTAAAAGGCTTTCCAGACGGGAAGCCTTTTTTTATTAAGCAAGTAGGAGTACCTCAATACTCCACCAACTCAATATTCTTAAAATCAATCGGATGACTATTAGACTGGAATGAAATGTATCCATCGCTTACAGTTGTATTACCATCTTTGATAAATTGCTTGCCAAGGTCATGCTCTGCATCGAGTATTGGATCAGTATAAGTAAGGATCTCTTCACCATTAGAAAAGTGTTTGATCACACCATCTTTAACATCGATTTCTAGGTTTACCCATTGATCACCGTGATAAGTTTTCTTTATGGTTGCAGGAGAGCAGTAAGAGCTGTTAGTCTCTCCATTGATCTTAACTTTCATCCCATTTGCACAAACCTCACCGACTGGTCTATCTTTGGTTCCATCACCTCCATGGAGATTGTACTCTACAGAAACAGGGAATGGTTGATCGATTTTCACAGAGGATGGTGATTGACTAAGGATTTGTACACCGCTATCTCTGAATCCCCACTCAGGAGCGCCAGGTGCTGTCTCTCCTACAAAACGATAGTCTAATTTTAGATTAAAGTTTTCAAGTTTTTTATCAAAATATAGAGCTCCAAATCGCTCATCAAAGTCATCACCATATTGATCGTATCTTATCTTCAAGATTCCATCCTCTACTCTGAAAGTATTACCAAAGTTTTCTCCTAAAGGATACTTGTTGACTTTCATGGTCCAACCATCAAGATCTTTGCCATTAAAAATACTTTGCTGAACAGGTAGAGATTCTACTACATCGGTTACCTTTTCTTTTGTAGCGGGTTGGCAAGCAAAGGATAATATTATAAATAGAAATGAAATACGAATCATGGTTTTAATTAACGATCAATAAATTTTAAATAGTAACTCGACATCCTTCTCTAGCAGATTTTTGGATAGCCTCTACGACTTTGATATCCATCATTCCTTCTTTACCTGGGACTAAGACATCAGTGTTATTTAATATCGATAAAGCGTTATCATCCATTTGCTTAGTTTGTTGATTTGGTATTACTTTATTAAGTACACCATCACTTGTGACACCCTTGATTCCGCTATACTGTTGAAAAGGAGAAAGACTATAAGATCCATTATTCGCAGTGACATTGAGATAATTTACATTCATACCTAAGCTTGTCGTACAGTTAGCTATGATACCATCTGGAAACTCTAGTTGAAAATTAGTCGTCATATCACATTTCTGATATCTCACAGGATCATTATTAGACTCCTGAGCATAGACAGCAATTGGTTCGTGACCACTTGCATATCTAGCAGCATTGATGCAGTAGACTCCCATATCGTACAACGCCCCGCCACCTTTGTCTCTTTCCATTTTCCAATTATCAGTCCACTTAAGCCACCCATTACTAAACCCTGCTGCAGTGCTAATTAATCTCACATCACCATAAGTTTTTTCTTTAGCAAATCTTATAATATCCTGAGTGTTAGGCTCGTGTTGCATTCTGTACCCAATAGTGAGTTGACGCTTGTTGGCTTTACATGCTTGGATCATAGCTTCACATTCTTCAGCGGTCATCGCCATCGGTTTTTCACACCATACATGCTTGCCTGCTTCGGCTGCTCTTATCGCATACTCCTTATGCATAAATGGTGGTAAGACGATATAGACTACATCGATAGCATCATTGTCAGCAATGCTATCAAAGTTTTCATAGTTGTATACGTTAGCATCTGGGATGTTGTGCTCCTGTTGCCACTTCGTCGCTTTCTCAGGAGAGCCAGTTACTATGCCTGCGAGATAACAATGCTCTGTAAGCTGGAAAGCAGGAGCTAGCAGATCGGTACTATAATATCCTAAACCTACCAATGCAACTCCTATCTTATCTTTGGGACGAGTAGGGTAGCACTTTCGTAGTGTAGAGGTGGTAAGACTTAGACCTGCTGCACCTGTAACAGCATTCTTCAAAAAATCTCTTCTGTCTAGCATGTGTTGTTATTTTGTCAATTGATTGAATATACTAAGAATAATTTTATGGATGCAGACATTGAAATTATAAGCATAGTAACATAGAAAACGAATATTAAAAATCTCAAGAATTTTAATTCAGACAATTGAGGAACTCATGTTTTTATTTAGGATTCTAAAAGATCTCTTTCCATGGAATTATGAAAGGTAATATAAGGACCCAAATGACAAAGAAATTAGCCATTCCTTTTGGATAAGGAGTGTTATTTATAATCGCAGGCAAGGCACAAACTAACAGCCATGAAGATTTGTAGATAAGCTGAAAAACGAATACTAAACTCATCTCCTTAGGATAGAACAGTCCAAAGATCGATAAAGCAAAAATCGCAAACCATAGTGCTCCGACGAGCCTATAAGATTCTGAGTATTCGAATGCATTGGTAAAAACAGAGTGATGAGCAATTTTAGGAAAAAACAAACTTGTGATACTTATCCAACCAGCAACTAAAATATTTGCAAGGTACATGAGCTTAATGGCAATCATTATCTTCTACGATATTTTGAATTATAGTATACTAACAAACATGATGAAAATTTGTTTCTAGTTTGTTATAAGATTGCAAGAGGGTGCAAGCTCATCAATTTTGGTGGAGCCAATAAGAAGGTTGTATTACCAAAATGATTTAGCAAGCCAATTAAAGCGATAAGGTCATTTTGGACTTAGTATAAATTATAGGCTTATGAATGGATAAGTAGATGCAGTTGTAGTAGTAAATATTATACTCAAAACCTAATCATTTAATTTTTGAAAAAAAAGATAAGTCCTATTGTTATAAGTGCAGGAATAGTCTGCACAAATAGAATCTTCTTGTCAACTGTCATAGCACCATAGATACCAGCAACCGCAACACAACCAAGGAAAAATAAAGCAACATTATACATCCATGTTTGATCACTGATAAGCAACGACCATAATAAGCCAAGTGCTAAGAAGCCATTGTACAATCCTTGATTAGCTGCCATGGCTGTAGTTTGTCCAAACAGTTCTTTAGGAAAACTTCTGAATACTTTCCTCCCTCTCGTTTCCCATGCAAACATTTCGAACCACATGATGTAGAGGTGTATAAAAGCGATAAGTCCGATGAGTATTTTGATTGCTAATAACATGCTTTTTGATTGTGGTTCTTTATCTAGGGTATTGAATTAAGTAAACTTAATATTTTCTGTGTTCAATATCTTAAAATTTACGGGCCTTACCATTCTATGCTTTACTTGTTATATAAATATGGTTTTTATATTTTAATGAAAAGTTATGACATATGCTTTAAAGTGTATTAATCTCATTAAAAATATACCCGATAAAGCAAATTAGGAAAAAAACCAAACTGCTTCATATATCCGATTTGGTTTGGCTCACGCTCATCATAGAATTCTGAGATTCTACCTTTGGTATTAGTCAGGTTGTCTAGAGTTAGGTAAAGTTCATGAGTGGTCTTCTTTCTATTCCATTTATAACTTGCTGATAGTACTATTAGATGTATATCCTCTAATTTATTCTCGTAAGCATTCTCATAATCCCAATAGATATTATTACTTGGATCGATGTCAAGATTACCTTGACTGTCTCTTCGAAGAGATAATATATTCTTGCCACCGCCATAAAATATTTTTGCATTAAGATTTAAGGACTGATTATTTTTCTTGCCAAGCCCTTCGAATTCATATCCTGTAATAAGATTAAATAGATAATTGCCATTGTATCTTGTATTGCGCTCTACACCATCAAGTGCAGTGTATTTTGATTCGTATAAGGAGGCATTGATCAAGTAATAAAATTGATTTTCAAAGAATTTCTCAAGCGTGAATTCTAAACCATAGTTTTTACCAGTTCCTTCATTCACTAAGTCTACGTAGTTAAACTCTAGTCCTTCATTGATGGTAGAGTAGTGGCTTGTAGGGTCGTTTTCAACGGGAAGGTTGAAGAGGTCTTGGTAATACGCCTCTACTTTAAACCTAATATTTTTACCGAATCTCTTTTCTGTACCTAGGATATAGTGATGTGATTTTAATAGACCTAGGTCTCTGTTTGGTTCTGTAAAATAGCCTGAAGAAGATGGTACTTTAGAAAAATAGTTATGGATACTTTCCATATTGCTATGAAGACCGTAACCACTGCTTAGTGTTAAGGTAGGACTGACTTGGTATTGTAGGGCAAGCCTAGGTTCTACAGTAGATTCATCACTTAGCAGTACATTCATATTGTGAATGCCTGATACGATTGTCAGTTTTTCATTAGCACGGTACTTCCAGCTTGCAAAGTTTCTTATCGTTGTGATGTTTTCATCAAAATCGACTAGTGATATTCTTTCTAGATCAGGAGATAGATTGCTAACATTATTTTGCATGTTGGAAAGCGCAACTTTTGAGCCTGCTTTTATTTTGTGTTTAGCATTGAATTTATGATTATAGGTAATCGATGCACGATAATTATTCTTGAGCAGATTACTATTGTA
>CALFUQ010000296.1 GCA_937929885.1 uncultured Saprospiraceae bacterium | reverse complement strand
CTCAATTTTCAAATTGGTGCGCAAAGATACATTTTAATAGTATAAACTGCCAATCTTGATTTTATTTTGTTATACCATTCTTTCAGGCTTAACCCATGCATCAAACTCCTTGGCTGTCAGGTAGTTAAGTGTAATTCCTGCTTCTTTTAGGCTAGATCCCTCTTTGTATGCTTTTTTTGCAATCTCCGCTGCTTTATCATATCCTATCTTGGTATTTAAAGCAGTAACAAGCATTAAAGACTTATTCATCAGCTCTTTAATCCTAGCTTTGTTTGGTTTAATACCCTTAGCACAGTTGTCATTAAAGCTCACACAAGCATCTCCTATAAGTCTTGCCGAATTCAATAAATTAAAGATCATCATTGGCTTAAACACATTGAGCTGAAACTGACCGCTCATACCTCCTATATTGATAGCTACATCATTACCCATAACCTGGGCCATTGCCATAGTCAATGCCTCGGATTGTGTAGGATTAACTTTACCAGGCATAATGGATGAACCTGGTTCATTAGCTGGAATGATGATTTCCCCTATTCCACATCGCGGGCCTGAAGCTAGCATCCTGATATCGTTACCAATTTTCATGAGTGAAACTGCAGCAGTTTTTAAGGCACCATGAGTCTCTACTAATGCATCATGTGCTGCTAATCCTTCGAACTTATTACTCCCCGTTTTGAAAGGAAGCTTAGATAGTTTTGCTATGTTTTTGGCTACTAGTTTAGAGTACCCTTTGGGAGTATTTAATCCAGTCCCTACTGCAGTTCCACCAAGTGCAATTTCCGAAAGGTGCTTTAGTGTATTTTTAATTGCAGCGATACCATGATCAAGTTGTGAAACAAAACCTGATAGCTCCTGACCAAGCGTCACTGGAGTGGCATCCATAAAGTGGGTCCTACCGATTTTAACAATCTTATCATATGATTTTGACTTTTTGTCTAATGTATTTCTCAACTTCTCCATTCCAGGTAAAGTTGTTTCTACTATTGCTTTGTAAGCTGCGATATGCATCGCCGTTGGGAAAGTGTCATTGGAAGATTGAGATTTATTCACATCATCATTAGGATGTAGGTATTTTTTAACGTCAGATAGTTTTCCTTTTCTCAATACGTGTCCTCTATTTGCAATTACCTCATTTACATTCATATTTGTTTGAGTCCCTGACCCTGTTTGCCATACTACCAGTGGAAATTGATCATCCAACTTACCAGCCAATATTTCATCGCACACCTTACCAATCAATGCTGACTTAGGATTAGACAGTACTTTCAACTTAGCATTAGTTTGTGCTGCTGCTTTTTTTAATATCGCATAAGCTTGTATTACTTCTATTGGCATTAAATCACCTCCGATCTTAAAATTTTGCTTTGATCTCTGAGTCTGTGCACCCCAGTATTTATCGGCTGGTACGTTTACATATCCTATGCTGTCTTTTTCTTTCCTGTATTTCATATCTAATTGTATTAAGTCGCAAATATACTATTGCTAAGATTGATTAACCCTTAAGATTCTCTTGATTCCTAATGATATGTGGTTGACAATAAACTTCTTATCTTCCGTTTTTGTTTATATACATATTACTTAATAAAACTAAATTTTAAATGGCATTTACACTACCAGAATTAGGTTTTGCATTTGATGCATTAGAACCAAACATAGATGCAAAAACTATGGAAATACACCATGGCAAGCATCATAATGGATATACAAACAAACTTAACGCAGCTATCGAGGGGACTGATCTTGCCGATAAAAGCATAGAGGATATCTTAACTACGCTAGATATGTCTAATAGCGGTGTGAGAAATAATGGTGGAGGTTTTTACAATCACTCATTATTTTGGAAAGTAATTAATCCTGAAGATAGAGGAAGATTATCTGGACCACTCTTAGAAGCTGTTAATACTGCATTTGGATCTAAAGAAGCTATGATAGAAGAATTTTCTAAAGCAGCTAAAACTAGATTCGGATCTGGATGGGCATGGCTATGTGTACATGATGGAGGCAAAGTAGAAGTATGCTCTACACCTAATCAAGATAACCCACTTATGCCTGGCGTTGGCTGTGGTGGCACTCCTATCATGGGATTAGATGTATGGGAACACGCATACTACCTAAATTACCAAAATAGAAGACCTGATTACGTGACTGCTTTTTTCAATATTGTGAATTGGAATGAAGTAGAAAAACGATATGAAGCTAAGATTGGCTAATGGTAAAGCACTTAAAATAAAGAAGGGGCTATCTTGTTAAAAGACAGCCCCTTTTTTAACTCAAAAGGTGTGTGTTTCTTAAATTAATCTGCGCATGCTCCCATAGCCATCGGGGTGCCATTGACTATAGTTGTACCATCGCAACTATCCCAACTTACTGTGGTAGAATTCATATTCATCATTCCACCCATAGGGCATTGACATAACAAACCAAAAAGAAGTGGGTTATCCCAAGGATTAGTAGGGTCAGCTAGATTAATAGCTCTGCTAATTTCTTTATCAACTCCGCAATAGAATTGAGTATATGATATCTTCATTTGATTATCAATCAAAGTCGCAGGATTATTAAAATTATCATTTTCTTCTACATCGCACATTTTAATGATTGCATCATCCCATTGGTACATAGATACAAGTAGATTATTTCTCGGATTATAAATGCAGATATCACTAAGATCTGCTGCGAAACACATATTACCTGATGCATCTCTTCCTGCAAATTCTAGGTTTATGCATCCATCATCATTTTTAATAAAGCACTTCAAACCATTAACATAAAATTCTTTGTTGTTATCATCTCCTCCATATGGTCTGATTTTAATCTTCGCACCATCTTGTGCACAGAATTGACCATCAAGGATTACATCTACTTGCCCAGAAGTTCTATGAGTAGGACTTAGCTCGCAGCTGCTAGATCTTGGTTCGTCTCGAGCACTACCGAAATCAATTGTGTACGTTGCAGGAAAATTTGTAATCGCTACATTGGGATCTGGAGAAATATCAGGACAAGAACTACTCCTTACTTCAACTCCTTCTGGCACTGGAGCAAACTCCAAACCATGGATCTGTGGATATTCAAACAATGCCATCATTGTTGTTTGAATGGCAGAATTTAAACCAACTACTGCCTGAGTCATGTACTCCGCTTGATAAGTGGTTTCGTCTGTTATCTGGGGAGTTGTTGTGTCAAGGCTATCACTATCGCAAGACCAAAATAGACAGGCTGCGAGAATGAAGGGTAAAATTCTTCTCATCGTAAAAGGTGTGTTAATTAGGTAAAATTAGAAGGTGTTAATTTCATCATAAATCTATATGATTAAAATATTACAAATGATG
>CALFUQ010000295.1 GCA_937929885.1 uncultured Saprospiraceae bacterium | reverse complement strand
GGAGTAGATGAAGACGGCGATGGAAACGGCGACGATGATGATGAAGCAGAAGTACTGATTACAGTAGAGCAAGAAACATTGGTATACGATCTATCTATTGATAAGGTTATCACAAGTACAGGTCCTTACGCTTTAGGAGGTACAATAACTTATGCAATAACTGTTTCTAATGAAGGAGATATAGATGCTAATAACATTCAGTTTATGGATATGCCTGGAACAGGACTCAATTATGTAATGAGTGATGTTGGAGGGAATTTAAATATTGCTGAACTCAGCGCACTCCTTTTTGAAATAACTAGTCTTCCAGTTGGACAATCAGAGACAATCAATTTGATCTTCACGATCGATAACTCCTTTACAGGTACAAGTTTAGAAAACGGAGCGGAGATAACCTTGGATGATGGGGACGATATAGATAGTGATCCATCGATAGGAATCGGAATAGATGAAAATGGCAATGGAGCTGTAATAAATGATGATGAAGCTACTACAGTAATATCAATTGGAGCAACACCATGTGGGCAGCCTAATTGTTTCAATATTACAATAAAGAGTAGCAACTAAGCCATTCAAAAAGCAAATAAAGAAAACATGATTTTTCAAAAAATAGTTGACTACAAATTATCAGATAAAATGCACTTCAAAATGAAGAATTTCTTTAAATATTTTATTACACCAAGCTTTAATATGAATAAAAATTATTCATTCGTATTTGCCCTATTTTTCGTAATGCTTGCAAACAACTTGTCTGCACAAGTATGCGATTGCAAAGAGTACATTTATCTTAATGAGCCTAGAGTAGGTTCTGTATTAAAATTTGAAGTAGATGCCAACGGGGTTCCGCTCACAGAAATTTCTGCGGCTGATGGAACTTTTCCATGGTTTGCGTCTGATACGATCAATCCTGAATTGCCATTTCCTCATGGAGCAGCATTTGGCCCTAATGGGAGTCTCTATATAGGATCCGCGGCAACTTCTGGATCTCCAATTAGAGAGTTTTTCTGTGACGGTACAATACAACCCATAGATTCAACAACGATTTATAATGAATCCACCTTAACCAATATGTTCACAGTTGATGATGTATTATATGCAACTTCATATGGAGGACCAATAGCATACGACTTATGTACCGGTGAGACAATAGGAAGATCGTGCTATAATGATGTAAATGGTGTTGCGATTCCACTAGATAATACTACCTCAGGGTTATGGTGGGGATTGGATTATAACCCAGAAATAGATGTAGTTCTATCAACTATTACTAGAGCTCCATGGGAAGCTATATATTCTTACTCCCTTGCTGATCTGGAAGCATCCATTGCTACAGGGTCTTGCATAGACCCGCTCATAGGTTTTGGAGCAGGAGTTAATTACGATAGCCTGATGATCGGTGACCAGTTTTTACCTGATACAGTCGTTATATCTGGGGCAACTACTGATAATAGTGGAAATATTTATGTTTCAGGATGGACAGTCGTACCAGGTGACACTACTGTTGTTGGACAGGATGTTAAACCTGGATTTGTACTTAAATATGATTCTTCAGGGACGCTTTTAGCCAAATCAGCATTGGATGTTACGACATATAATAGATCTCGTGGTATAATCTGGTCAGAAGCTACCAATCAAATCTATGTAGCCAATGAAGTAAATATTGCAACAGTAGATTGTATCAGTGTATTTGATGCCACAGACTTGACTTATGTGGGAACAGGAGCACCCAACCCTGGACTGCCACCTGATGAAGATCCTGCAGGTAAGGCTATGGTGATTGTAAAAGAATGTTGTCCTAGTCCAGCAGTTCAAGTTATTGACCATATCGTTTGTCTTGAGTCTGGTGAAGTAGAGCAAACACTTACTATCAGTGATCTATTTCCTTGTGATGGAGTAGTCTGTGAGGCACCTTGGGTGCTTCAACCAGGATCGGAAAATATTACTTTTGATGAGTGCCTCGGCGAGTATACAATTGGTGAAGCTGCTTGCGGAACTTTTACAAAACAATCAGATGGTACCTCATTAAATTCACAATGTGGAGCATTTTCTATCACATTAAATATTGAAACACAACTTGCTACAGAACTTAGCGTTACTGGAAATCAGGAAATTTGTGCTGGAGAAGATCCAAGTGCTATTGTAGCTACAGCTACTCCTGCAATGGCAAGTCAGACATATCAATGGCAGAGCAGTACTGAAAGTTGTACCTCAGGATTCGTAGATATCACAGGAGAAACTAGTCTTAGCTATGATCCAGGGTCAATTTCTCAAGACATGTATTATAGGATGATATCAACTAATACAGGTTGTATGGGAGGGCTTTGTAATGATACCACTGATTGTATAACAATTTTAGCTTCTGCACCACCATGTACTGCTATCAATAGTGGTCCAGTTTGTCCAGGAGAAAGTGTCACACTGATGGAGTCTGGATCAGCTGCAATTAGCTGGAGTTGGAGTGGACCAGGAGGATTCAATTCTACTATGCAGAACCCAGTCGTAAGCCCTGC
>CALFUQ010000294.1 GCA_937929885.1 uncultured Saprospiraceae bacterium | reverse complement strand
GGGGATGAAATTCTAAATTTCCAAAACAAATAAGAAAGAACTTAAACTATAATATCATGTACCACTTTCCCATGTACATCAGTTAACCTAAAGTCGCGTCCTTGAAATTTATAGGTAAGTTTTTCATGATCAATACCCATCTGATGAAGGATGGTTGCTTGTAAATCATGTATGTGGATTTTGTCACTAATCCCGTGGTACCCTATCTCGTCAGTCTCTCCATAGGTCATCCCTGTCTTGATACCTCCTCCTGTCATCCACATGGTAAACGCTTCTCCATGATGGTCTCTTCCTTTATATGGATTAGTGATGCCTTGCCTATTTTCTTGCATTGGTGTTCTGCCAAATTCTCCACCCCACACCACTAGGGTATCCTCTAACAACCCTCTTTGTTTTAGATCGATAATAAGACCAGTCATTGCCTTATCTACCTCTTTGCATCGCTCCAAAAATCCTCCGTGCAAATTCTCAAAATCATTGCTCCCATGCGAATCCCACCCTCGATGAAACAGCTGTATAAATCTAACATCACGCTCTGCTAATCTCCTTGCTAACAAGCAGTTGTTGGCAAAAGAAACTTTGCCTGGCTCCGTCCCATATAACTCATGGATATAGTCTGGCTCATCAGACAGGTCTGTTGCCTCGGGCACTGTCATCTGCATTCTAAATGCCAACTCATACTGCGCCACCCTTGACAAGATTTCAGGATCACCTACCTCACTGTAAGCCTGCTTATTGATGTTATTAATGGTATTGATTGCGTTTTTCCTAATACTTCTGCTTACTCCTTTAGGGTTGTTGACATACAAAACCGCATCGCCTTTGGAGCGCAGTTCTACTCCTTGATATTCTGATGGTAAAAATCCGCTACCCCATAAACTCTTACCTGCACTAGGGGCAGAATTACCTGATACTAGTACAACAAATCCAGGTAGATTTTGATTGCTAGATCCTAGCCCATAAGTCACCCAACTACCGAAGCCAGGCCTCCCGATCCTAGGACTACCTGTATGCATAAACAGTTGAGCTGGAGCGTGGTTAAACTCCTCAGTATGCATAGCCTTTAAGAAGGTAACATCATCAACTACTTGGCTAAAGTTAGGAAGGAGCTCTGATACCCAAGCCCTAGTCTCTCCATATTGCTGAAATGAAAACTGAGGTCCAAGCATCTGGGGCACACCCTTAATAAATGCGAATCGCTTTCCCTCCAACAAAGAGTCTGGACAAGGCTTACCATCTAGCTTTTGTAGCAAGGGTTTATAATCAAATAGCTCTAGCTGTGAAGGCGCACCTGCCATGTGCAAGAAAATTACTCGTTTAGCTTTAGGAGCTAATTTAGTTGCTTTTTCAATTTCTTGGTGAAGTACATTTTTAGAATTATCAATACTAGTTTCGCAGCCCATTAATCCACTGAGGGCAATTGCTCCTAGACCTAATGTGCCATCTCTTAAAAAATGCCTTCTGGTTATCAGGCTGTCGTACTCTTGCTTTAATTCTTTGATGATCTTCATTTACGACTTCATTAAAAATTCATCAAGATTTAAAATGACATTGGCCACTTGAGTCATGGCTTTGTATTGTAGAGTATTTTTTACATTATTATTAATTAAAATTGCTTTAGGCTCAGCTGGATTTTTTAATTCCGCTAGGGTTGAGTTGTAGAAAGACATTAAATGGTCCATCTCTTTCATATCTGGAGATTTAAATAATGCTCTGTTATACATGTAATCGATTTGAGCCTTTGGATCATCTGCATGTTCCTCAGTTGCAAGTAGCGATAAATTTTCTGATGCTTCTACGTATACAGGATCATTAAGTGTTACCAATGCTTGAAGGGGAGTGTTAGTCCTAATTCTTCTGGAAACACAAAACTCTCTGCTCGGTGCATCAAAGGTCATCATAGATGGATAAGGACTTACCCGTCTCCAAAATGTGTAAAGTCCTCTGCGGTACTGCTGACCTGTAGTATCTTGCTCCCACTTTGCTACATGCCTAATCACATTCCACACACCATCAGGTTGATAAGGCATCACACTCTCTCCATACATTTCTTTATTCATCAGTCCACTTACAGCAAGCGCTTGATCTCTGATAGCTTCTGCAGAAAGTCTAAATCTTGGCCCTCGGGCTAAAAATTTATTATAAGGATCTACATCTAAAAGTTCTTCGTTAACATTGGAACTTTGTCTATAGGTCTTAGACATCAAGATTTCTTTGAGTAGTGATTTTACACTCCACTTATGCTCATAGACAAATTGATTTGCTAAATAATCTAATAACGCTTGGTTATCTGGGGCATACCCTTGAGTACCAAAATCTTCAACCGACTCTACCAAACCGATTCCAAATATTTGCTCCCAAAACCTATTAACAATAACCCTAGCAGTTAAAGGATTGCGACCATCGACAAGCCATTTAGCTAGGCCTAGTCTATCATTTGTATATTTCGGGTCATACGATGACAAAAAATCTGGAGTCTTAGGCTCTACTTTCTCTCCATGCACTAGCCAATTCCCTCTTTCAAATACAAAGGACTCCCTGATAGAATCATTGGGCATCTCCTCCATCACTGGTACCATGGCAGGTTGTATCGCAACAAACTCTTTTACCTTATTTTGATATGCTTGAGATAAAGTATCATTGGCTTGAGCAAAAGAATTTAAACTAAGTTCTAGCTCAGTCTGATATTTTTTCTGAATAGGAGAGTACAATAGTTTCTTAGGAACATCACTAGTTTTATCAGTATCCGTAGTATTATTGAAAAACGCATAAAGATTGTAATACTCTTTGTGCTTGATAGGATCGTATGGGTGACTATGACATTGTACGCAAGAGATAGTTGTAGCCTGCCAAACCTCGAAAGTCGTATTAAGTCTGTCTAACACTGCAGACACCCTGTACTCCTCATCGTCAGTCCCGCCTTCATCATTTGTCATGGTATTTCTATGAAATGCCGTTGCAAGTATTTGATTATTTGTTGGCTCCAGAAGTAAGTCTCCAGCAAGCTGCTCAATGGTAAATTGATCAAAAGGCATATCCTCATTAAATGCGTTTATCACATAGTCACGGTATCGCCAGATAGTTTTTCTAATGTGATCTTTCTGATAGCCTTGAGAGTCAGCATATCTTGCTAGATCTAGCCAGACAGCTGCCCATCGCTCGCCATAGTGCGGCGAGTCGAGCAATTGATCGATTGCTTCCTCATACGCATCCACCTCCTTGCTTTCTATGAAGCTCACTGCTTGCTCAGGGGTTGGTGGCAATCCCAATAAGTCAAAATTAAGCCTGCGAAAGAGAGATGATTTTTTGGCTTCTGGTGCAGGACTAAGCCCTAGTTCACTAAGCTTAGCTAGTACAAATTTGTCAAGGTTAGTCTTTGCCCACGGATCTTCTATTTTAGGTACTGCCAAATCTCTTGGAGGCGAAATGTATGCCCAGTGATCTTCCCATTGTGCTCCATCATTAATCCACCTTTCTAGGATACTTATTTCTTCTTCAGAGAGGGGTGGGGCATCAAGTGGCATCCTCATCTCTAAATCATCATGCTTGATCCGTTTTATCATTTCGCTACTACTTGCATTGCCAGCGATAATAGCTTTATTGCCAGACTTGGCTGCCTTGAGTGCATCTTCTTTAAATAAAAAACTGAGACCTCCTTGTTGCCTGACTCCTCCGTGGCAAGACATACATTTCTGATTGAGAATAGGTCTTACATGTGAATTAAAATCTACCGTCTCAGATTGACAAGAAATCAACAAAGAGAAGAAACAGAGATATGCTAACAACCGCGGCATAACTAAAGTTACACCTTATAATAGAAATTACTATGCAGTAATATGAAGCTTTTAGCTTGTACTGTTATTTGTATTAATAGTGAAATAGATATCTAGTAGTTTACCATTGATGGGATAAGATTAGTAGTTAATCCAAAAAATCTAGCTATCTCTTGCTGAGGGCATAACTTCGGGCCTAATAGAATTATAGTCAAAGACCAATTTCGAAACTGATTTTCTACTAAGTAACATTTATGACGACTGATAAGACATTATGAAACACATAAACATTATCGTATTCCTATTAATCTCTTTTTCTGCTAAAGCCCAAGTGGATAAAGATTCAGATTTGTTTGTCGAGTTTAAAAAACAGGATAGCGTTTTCTTTGAGCGGGGATTTAATCTATGTGATTTGGTATATCTCGAAAATCATATATCGGATGATTTAAAATTTTACCACGATCAGAGCGGATTTCAAGATAGAATAGCCTTCTTTGAAAACACTAAAAAATACATTTGTTCCAATTCAGAAAGAAAACCAATTCGTAAAGTAGATCCAAATAGTTTGGAAGTATTTCCCCTCCATAACAATGGAGTTTTATATGGCGCTATTCAGAAAGGAATCCATTATTTCTACTTAAGGGAAGAGGGTAAAGAAGACTTATGGACAAGTACTGCAAAATTCACTACTGTTTGGGTATTGGAAAATGAGATTTGGAAAGTGAGCGAAGTGCTAAGTTATGATCATCAAAACCCGATTGCGGAAAGCCCTCAAAATGGAACTGAAGAGTTATGGGCATCTCAGGATGTTAGATTTGAGAGTAAGGGAGTGAGTCTTGCTGGAACAATCTATAAGCCCAAAAATGCTCTCGCAGCAGTAGTCCTAGTTCATGGCTCAGACCAAGTTCCTCGAATGACAGAGTTTGCAAAACTATTAGCAAAGAATGGAATCTCAGTTTTAACCTATGACAAACGCGGAGTAGGAGAGTCAGGTGGTGTTTATGCTGGTCCAGAAGTCGGAACAAATAATATCGATCCAGTTAACCTCACGCTACTAGCGGATGATGCAAGTGCAGCTGTGGACCTACTCCATCAGCAGAACAAAAATATACCTATAGGGCTCGTCGGATTTAGTCAAGCAGGATGGATCATTCCAATGGCTGCAAATAAAAACTCGTTGGTAGATTTTATGGTGCTTTTTAGTTGCCCAACGATTACAACTCTGGAGCAACTTAGATTTCAATTTTATACCGATGGGCAAGCTGACTTTTGGGATAATCATACTGAGGAAGATGCACGTTATCATATTAAGCATGATGATGATCGCTATCAATTTAAAAGCACGGACCCCAAGGTTGCTTTAAGTAGACTTGCAATTCCTGGTCTTTGGCTCTTTGGTGAAAAAGATATACAGATTCCAGTAGGTTTATGTGTCGAGCAACTTAATTCACTCAAAGTACAAGGCAAACCTTATGAGTATTCATTGTTCTCAACATTAGGCCATAACACAGCTTCTTCGAAAATAACAGCACCAGTTGATATTGCTGTTCAATGGATAAAACAGAAGGCTTTGGATATTAAGTAGTCTAATCTAAATAATAAGTAGGCTTGGAGATACTCAGCTAAGGGACAAGACTCATAAGCATTTTCTTTTCGAAATTAGCAAGCTTTTCGAATTCTCCTGCTTGCACACGGTTAGCCCAGTCTGGATTTGCGATCATCGCTCTACCTACGGCAACTAAATCGAATTCATCTCGAGCAAGCATTTCTGTGAGACCATCTAAACTTGCTATCTCACCATCTTTAAAAACCTTATCTCCTGGTGCAGGAAGGAAGTCTGCATTCAAGCTAACCGAGCCAACGGTAATCGTGTCTTTGCCTGTTAGTTGTTTAGTCCATCCTGCCAAGTTTAAATTAGAGCCCTCGAATTCAGCTTCCCAAAACCTACGTTGCGAACAGTGGAATATATCTACTCCAGCGTTAACCAAGTAACCTAAAAACTCTCCTAATTCCTCTGACGTTTCTGCTAGGCGCGCAGTATAGTCTTGTTGTTTCCACTGAGAGTATCTTAAAATAATAGGAAAGTCATTACTTACTTGAGCGCGAATGCCGCTGATAATTTCACATGCAAAACGTACTCGATTTTCTAATGATCCACCATAGTTATCAGTACGATGATTAGTGCCTGGCCAGAAAAACTGGTCCAATAGATAACCATGTGCACCATGAAGCTCTATGGCATCGAATCCGATACGCTCAGCATCCACTGCCGCTTGAACAAAAGACTCAATAACCTCATCAATATCGGCTTGTGTCATTTCATGACCCGTAACTTTACCAGGAAACGCCATACCCGATGGACTATAGCCAGGTGTATCACCACCAGGCTCAATCCCTGGTCTGCGGATACCACCGACATGCCAAAGCTGAGGTGCGATCTTACCTCCTTCAGCATGCACTGCATCGATTACTTTTTTCCAACCCCCAAGTGATTCTTCACCATCCATTGATGGAACGTTAGGATATCCACTCGCTGCTTTATGCCCTACGATAGTACCTTCTGTTATTATCAAACCTACCCCGCCTGCAGCTCGCAATCGATAGTACTCTACTACCTGATCTGATGGTATATTACCTGGAGACATACTACGTGTCATCGGTGCCATAACGACACGGTTTTTTAAACTTAAACTTCCTAGCGAGTATGGTGAGAATAAATCTGTCATTTTCATTTATGGTTTTGAACTATCCGTTTTAGATAGCAATGATGTTTAAAACAAACGGCCGAAGTTAGGCAATAATGGAGATTATAATCAAAAGATTTTATATTAGAAAAGTGTCCGACTTTGTCAAAAAAACATGATCCATGGAAGCAGCAATTAAATCGAAAAAAACTGCAATATTCCACCAGATCTAATAAACCAAATGAAATCTCAATCGTTACTTAGGCTATGGGTTGCTAAAGGCTATGGTGGTGCTCAATATTTGGAGATTTCTCCTTACATCGATACGAAAAATTAGGATTGTTTTGAATTGTATTTTCTCCTTTTAAACTACTATTCACTTTTTCCGATCTTTTTCCGAAAGCCGAATACTCTCATACCCAACATAACTAATAATTACATCTTGCAACGATGTCGCCTCAACGGTAAACTTACCATCAAGACCAGAAACTCTACCATAGTTAGTTCCTTCAACTACGATGTTAGCACCAGGTAACGGTTTGCCATTATTGTTTTGTAGTGTACCAAGCCATGCACCATCCTTATATATTATATCTAGTTGCAGACGTTCCTTTTTCATTTGAAGTTCTCCAATTACTATACTTCCTTGAGGACTATCATCAGCATTGGTCTTAGTAGGATCTAGTTTGAAAGTTATAGGTTGTAGCATTGTGGTTTTTACCGTACGAC
>CALFUQ010000293.1 GCA_937929885.1 uncultured Saprospiraceae bacterium | reverse complement strand
CCGACAATATCAATTGTAAAAAGATCAATTGATTCTTGCCACGTATTTGTAAGTGCATCTTAAATTAAAAAACTAGCTAGATAAAAATTAAAACAGTATAGATACAACTAGTTGTATAAATGTATAGACAATGTGTTGCTGTCGTTTTGCTCCGACAAACGTCAGAGCATTTGATTCTCACAATTTGAATAAAATTTACTCGATACCAGTTCGAGCATTCTGCAAGAATCAAATCGATTAGTTTTTCAAATTAAAACTATCTCTAATTTGATCTCAGAGCGCTTCTATCCTATTTTGGGCAATGACAAAGCTTTAAACATCCAATCGCTTAGAAGCGAAATTTTGAAATACAAATTTATGGGTGAATGAAGATTCATTAAAAACAAGGATCATAGTTGTCTATACAATTAGTTGTATAGTTATAATCCATCAAGATTAAACGAAGTAGTGCGATCCATTTTAATTATTATGCTTTTATAATCCTTACTAAATAAAATATCTGTTATAATCCCTTTAAACGTTCGACTACGAGAATCTTCAATCTCATCTTTTATCCAGTTTTCTATAAATTCAATTTGCTTATTATTAAATGCTCCAAGCTTATTTGTTGTCTGAATTGCTATATCGAGATCATATGAGCAAAATTTTCTAATCAGTTCCATACTATTCATTTCAATAATAACTATCTGAAAAACTAAGGTAAGCTATCCAAATTTAGGATAAAACATATTAAAGATATTTATAATTTGTTGTATAATTGTGTAGTTGTATAAATGTTCAATTTAAAAACATAGCAAGCATGCCAATTATAATAGCGGTAGCACATCAGAAAGGGGGAGTAGGTAAATCTACACTTGCAGCCAACCTATCCGCATACTTTGTAAAGAATGGAACCAATAGTGCTGTTGTCGATGCCGATATCCAAGGCTCGATTACTAATCTTGTAGACACCTTTGGTGAAAATGATGCTTTCGGAAGTATCAGATTAATTCCTCGCACAGCCTATGATCGATTTGAAGAATTAAAAGATAGACCAGAAGATATCTTGTTTATAGATACCCCTCCTTATCTATCAACTGATCTAGATGATATATTCTTGAATTCTGATTATGTGCTGGTACCAACCAAGATTAGCCCATTGGATATGTTGGCGATAGAAGCTACCATAGAGCTTCTAGATGATGTCAAGGAAAAGAAGCCAGAGTTGTTAGTTGGAATAGTAATTAACCTGGTCAATAAGTCCGAAGGATTTTTAGAGCATATCAAAGAACACTTGAAGGGTAGGGGCGTGATCATACAAGATACCGTCATCACGAAGCGAACAGAATTCCAGAGAAGCTTCTTATCAGGAAGCATCTTTGAGAGCCCTGACAAGAAAGCGCAGAAAGAGATTGCAGAATTAGCAGAAGATATTCTTATGAAACTAGAGGGTGTTGAGCAAGAGACCATAGGTACTCCTGTAGAATCAAGCGTAGAGGAAACTGCAGATGCACCCACTAATCCTGTAGAAGAAACCAAGTCTAAATCAATTGTTTAATTGTATATACATCTAGTTGTATAATTGTATAAATCATAATCATGGCAGATCTTAAAAGTAGACTCAGTAAAATATCAGCAAGTCCAAAAGCAAAAGCGGTAAAGCAACAAACCACAACCGTACTCCCACCGAGTAAACTCCGAGCTAGCAAAAAGCCAGGTCCGAAGAATACCTGGAAGGACAACAAAGCAAATTACGTGCGCCTATATACGCAACTGCAAGAAGTAGATAGGAATACACTTAAGAGTTCTGTAGCTGGTGGTGTTTTGTATGAAGACTTTGAGAGTGTAGATCACTTTATCAATGAGGCAGTGATCAGATTGATGACCGCTTATGGTTTAGAAACTGAACAGGGGAGTACGTTGAGTTAGCGTTGTCGAATGTTTGCCTATCAATTGTTTAAACCGCACACAAATTAGCCCTCATTAATTTGCACTTTTCATTATATAATATTGTGGTACTTCATAAGTATCACTTTTTTTATCAGTAAAGTCTACATGCACATATGTAGTGTCTACAAAATAAATACTTTCCAATTCTCTGATTCCACCGACTTCATTTTTGCTTTGGACCTCAAACCAATCCTTCTTATCAACCTTAGCATATGACAATTTCGCTTTCATTGAATCGATCTCTTGTTTAGTTATCCTAAGGCTAAACACATCAAACGCAATTAGACTATTACGAAGATTCGAAAGACGTAAATCTGTTCCTCTGAAATCTACTCCAACTAGAGTAGTATTATTTAAGTTTGTACTACTCAAATCGGCGTTTCTACAATCAGCTTCTGTTAAGTCAGCTCCAATTAATTTTCCTCTACTTAGATTTACCTCGTTTAAATTTGTTCTAATCAAACTAGCATTTTCGAAACTAGAACCATTTAAACTAGCCCCTTTTAAATATAGATTATTGAGATTTGCATTATTCAAGTCAGAATAATTAAAATTACATTTCTCAAATATTTTGCTATAAGTTTCTTTTGACAAAAAACTATTTGCTAAAGATAAGAGTAGAAGGCCTCTTTCAGGGCTTAGAGCTTCCCCCAGAATAGTATCACTATTCATATAATTAATAGGTTTCATAGATTGACTTAATGCTGCTAATCGTCCAATAGTTACATTACTTATTTTTCTAGATGGGTGATAAGGCTCCTCACTCGCATTATTTGTTTTTAATTCAGCATCCATATTATCCATGATATTACTCATGATAAAAACCAATGAACTACGTCTTGATGCTTCAGCCAAGTAAGATTGCTCTTTTATTAATCCATTTTGACTTTCTATTTTTCGATTTTGCTGAAATAATAACCAGATAGGAATAATAGAAATTATTACAGCAAATATTCCGATTCTAGTGAATCTCCAAATTAAATTTGCAGTTACATCAGCTATTGTAATCTTAGTTACATTATTTGGAAGTTCTTCATATAGGTTATTTAAACTATGCTTTAAATCTTTACCAATAAAAATACTCCCAACCCATTTAGTTAAACTTATTTTTCTTTCTTGATTTTTTCTCTTTGATTTTTCTAACTCATCTATTTTGACCTTTAAAGTTTCGTTTTCATTTTGAAGTTGCTCAATTGAATTATGTTTTCCTTGTATCATAAATTTATATTTTAAGTTTCAAGACTTTAAATTCAATCATTCATAAGTCCGCTTGTATATAAAATAAAGATACATAGGTAACTCAGCTACAAGAAGCAGGTTGCCACATTTCAACAAGTTCAATCATAACCACTCATAGTTTTGATAAGGAGCAGGGGAGTACGCTTAACTAAATCACAGTTGCGCCATCCCTTGGTAGATCAATGCAGATTTCTTTTTTTCTAATTCCATCAATTCTACTTTCCGCTTAGCTCTGAGCTCTAGGATCTTCCTTTTTGATTTTAGGTATATACTGGGTTTGATAATGTGCTGTAGGTATTTCTCTTCTTCTATCGCAAAAAGCTTTTCTTCGATCTCCATACTTTCGATATCTACATTTACCATCTCCAGTTCTATCAGGTAATCTCTATAAAGTTGTCTTAGCTTATGGATTCGTTCGTATAGGATTAACTCGTAAGTGAGTTTGATAGACGCACATTCCGCTTCTTCCTTTTTCTTTTTATCCTTTCTATCGAGGAACTGGAGCGGTGACCAACTAGCAGATGGGCGAGGACTCCCTGATGGTGTATACGCTATCCCAAAGCTTGGCAATAACTCTTGCCAATCAGAGGTGCCAGACACCTCAAAGGCTTTGATCTTAGCATCGAGTTCCTGCATGGTATAGTTGGTAAGAGATGTTTCTAGTTCTACCAAAGCGGGCAGGGAAGCATCTTGTGCATCAGTTCGTAACGCTGATAGTATTAATAAGGCAATTAGTACATACTTATTCATGAGTAATTTGATTAGTGATCATTGGAGCAATAGCTGTGTAATCAAATGCACTATTAATTGGCAGGCCATCGATCAAGATCAGCTCATAACTGCCAGAAAGCTGGAGCGGCTCGATCATATTTTTCTTTATCTCTTGTTGGTACTTATTATAATCTTCCGTTCTCATTTGCTTGATCGCTACTTGTATCTTTTCCACCTTGGACTTAATACTGGTCGGTTCTTTAGGAGCTTTCTTTGTTGCTAAGCCGATCATCAGTAATTCCTTCTTCACCTCATCTGTCTCTGCTTCCATTAGATCACGATAGGTATTGTAAGCTTTGAATTTTTGGTCGTATTCTTCTAGGCTTACCGCATGTTGCACTTCTAGCATTTCTATTTCGGTGATTTTGGTTGCTATTGCCGGATTTGCGATATGCTCCGTAATCGTATGATTGACTTCTTCTCTCATGCTGATCTTATTGGGATAGGAGAGACTCAGGGCTTGTTTGGATACCTCTACTCCATTTTCACTGTAGATAAAAGAACCATTCGCATGGACATCTATCTTACTAAATTTATTAGCTGAAAACAGATGTTGAAATGAATCCAAACTGATATTGAGGAACTGCCCTTTCCTAAATTCTAACATCTTACCCGTATGGATGGGATAGAGGTCTGTAACTGATTGTCCATCTTTGGGATACTCTTCCAGTGAATGATCACTTTCCAAAACGATGATCTTACTTGTACTTACTGCAAGACATAGGCCTTGAGACACTGTTTTCGTAGATCCGTGTTGAATGACAAAATCCACCATGATCAGATCATCAGACTTGTTGTATTCACTGACAATATGCTTCAGCGATCCGAATAGTCTATTGTAAGAAGTCCAAAATCCATTTGCAAAGAGCGGCTTCATAAATATTGCCGACATGATAAATACACAGAACACCATGGTCTCTTGCCTGATGCTACTTGTCCGCAATCGCATTTCAGGATTCCCTGGGATGACGCATGCATTTTTTTTGAATGGAAAAAATAAAGGTACTCCTTGCACGGTCATCATATCAAAGATGATATGGCTGGCATAAGCAAGGCCAAAGACTTGCGCGATCTTAAGACTAGGAAAGAAATTAGATTGAAATGCGGACACCAACGCAAATAATATTAGCCATGCAAACAACGAGTGGGTAATTGTTCGATGGCCATAGCGTCTGTTAATGATCTTTGCGATGGGTAAAAATATCTTTCCGATAATGGAGCGAGTATGATCGATATCGGGTAGGAGG
>CALFUQ010000292.1 GCA_937929885.1 uncultured Saprospiraceae bacterium | reverse complement strand
GAATCCGATATAATCTAATTGTTTATCTTTTGTTAAATGTAGTACACCTTGTCTTACTGCTTCTGCTTTACCACCGTTTTTAGCACAGTTAAAAACACTGATATGGTCCTCTCTTCCAGAGCTTAGTTCTTCCAGCACTTTCAATGTGTTGTCAGTACTACCGTCATTCACAAAACAAAGATGGTATCCAAGATTACTGTTAACAAAAGAAGTGAATTCTTCAGTTCTTAATCGCTCCTCTTCATTATAACACGGGATAACTACACCTACTAGATTCTTCTGAATTATTTGAGAAGTGGCATCGCTCTTAAAATCTCCACTCTGTACGGTCTGTTTTGTATGCCGTTGTACTCTTGCAAGTAGTTCGTTTAACCCGACAGGTTTTTGGATATAATCATTGACACCAAGCTTGAAAGTATCTACAACCGTATTTTCTTCATCATTACCTGACATCACTATAATCGGCACATCATCTCCTTTAATACCTCTGATATGATCGATGACTGCAAATCCATTTGTTTTTGGCATTTCCAGATCTAATAAAATCAGATCAGGCCTTTCCTTTTCGTATGCTTCGATTGCTTCTTGACCATCAGATGCTAGTTCAAGTTCATAACCTGCACTAGTGAGTTTCTTGTCAATCGATTTTAAAATCAATGGTTGATCGTCTACGGCTAATATTTTCATGTTCTAAGTGTTTGTAATTATACTAATGAGACACGAAAATTTAAATAGGACCTATAAAAGCAACAGTAATTCCTAGACTTGTAGAGTGATTGTATTGATTTTAGATTTAGGAAATGTAAGCTGGTTTACAAAACACATATAAATTATCATAACTGTTAAAATGACCATAATTTACCTTTTGGACTTGAGCCAAAAATGATCTCTTTTTAGTTTTGTGTAACATTCTAATCTTTTGAAGTTAGATTAGTGTTTTTAATAGATCTAGATTGGTACTTCGAATCATCTTTTTGTTAAGTTTTATTTGTCACAGCATATGTGTCTATGCACAAGAAAGTGTAGAGGTAGAACTGGTCTGTCCTGAAAATGTTACCATTAATTGTGAGTCGGATTTAGAGGAAATTAGCACCTATGGTAGTGCAACATATAGGATTGGAGAGGAGATCAACGATATGGAAAATCAACGATCAAAGAAAAATATCGACGAATGTGGGAAAGGAAACATTGAAAGAATATGGCGCTATAAAAGCGAAGAAGGTGAGGAGCATAAGTGCTCTCAGTTTATATATATTGGAGTAGATGAAGCTGGACGTTCGCTTATCAATTGGCCAACTAAAGAAGTAATCGTGCCATGGTGTGATCCTTCTTATACACCGCTAGATCTTCCAAAGGCTGCTCAGCGCCCAAGCTATCATCAGGGAGAATGTAGTAAGATGGAGCACACTTACTCTGATGAAATAGTTTACATATCAGACTCGTGTAAAGAAGTACATAGAAACTGGGTAGTTCATGATTGGTGCTATGATAGCAAAAGTATTGCGGGTAATGATGGACACTATGAATTTACCCAAGTCATTAAATTTGAAATCACAAATGAAATTGATCTTCTAGCTTTAAAAGATGTTACAGTAGTGGCAACTGATTGTGAAAAAGCAATCGTAGATATGTTAGATTTAAAAGCGAGTCTTGAGAATTGTAACAGAAGAATAAAAATCTTTAATAATTCTCCTTTTGCAGAGAGTAATGGAAAAAACGCTAGTGGCACCTATCCCATAGGAGAGACTGAGGTTACCTATCTCATAGAACTTGAGTGTACTCCTCCGATAGAAGTCAAGCAGCAAGTCATTGTAACTAACCCGTGTGATGCTAATGTAATTATAGAAGAGCAAGAGCTGAGACAAAAATTAAATCAATCATTTGTAAGACCTAACCCATTCACTTCAGAAACTGAAATAATACTAGCTAGCGCGAACGATCAGGATGCTGTCATCAAAATTTACAATACAAAAGGCAAACAAATATCCGAGCAGAAAATTGGTCTTAAATCAGGAATGCAGAGAATTCTCATTACCCCAAAAGACTTGCCTTTACCAGGTGTATACGTATATACTGTGTTGATTGGAGACAAAAAATTAGAAGGAAAACTTATCAAAATAAAATAGGGGCTCAATTAGCCTTAGCAAAGCTTTTTTCTAGCGGATAGCTCTTTTCCTGAATTCTTGAATTTGCTTTGACTGTAAAATAATTCACAAAGATATAGTAGCATATCATGGTAAGTAATAGACCTGCCATAAGGATGATTTGTACTGAGATTACTTGTTCGATAGTGTTATGATAAAGTACTATCAATACAATCTGAGCAATCCCAGCCAAAACTGAGAGCGCAACTGGAAAGTATTTATTAAGCGACATGTAGTAATATGCAAAGACATTAGCACACGCAAATAGAGTAGTAGCTACGGCATATTTCCAAAGTAGTGGAGATATAGATAAGTAGGCGCTACCAAAAAGTAAGTTGATAATTAACTCGTCCATAAATAAGCAAGCTAAGATGATGCTACATCCGATCCCACCTACGATCATCAATGAGCCCCAAAAGAGATGACTATGTTTTTCTCCTTTTTTCTCTTTCTGGATAACCTTAGGGAAAAGTAAAGTCACTATAGTCCATGTAGCAAAAAAGACTACTCTTCCTATTAATGCTAAAGCAGCATAAAGTCCTGCTTCTTCATTTTCAAAATAATGTTTAACTAGTATGATATCA
This sequence comes from uncultured Saprospiraceae bacterium, assembly GCA_937929885.1. Classification (GTDB taxonomy): domain Bacteria; phylum Bacteroidota; class Bacteroidia; order Chitinophagales; family Saprospiraceae; genus CALFUQ01. The sequence goes on along the minus strand of CALFUQ010000292.1, from coordinate 7,674 downwards.
CTATTGTTTATCAGTATCTGACTAAACTCATAAATACCAATCACAAACACAAACTTGTAAATCAAAGACAAGTCTTCTTTTGGAAGGCCTTTGATGGTACGTCTCTTTTTTTGTTTGCTTACAAAAAAGGTAATGACAAAACTTACCAAGAAACCTATCGCTATGGCTTCAGAAGTCCAGCCTCCTTGGATTTTTATTACCACAAAGACAAGTAAAAATGTAACGATCAAGCGAGCTGCCATCTCGGATATGTAGGTGAACGCTAGGTTCTTAAATTTTTCGATTCCTTGTAAGAGCCCTCTAGAAACACTTAAATGAAAATATATAGGAATACAAATAATAACTAGTAAAAGAGGAACTACAGATTTGAATTGTAAAAATTCTTTTATAGGATAAATTGCTAATAGTAAAATCAAACACAAACCGATACCTATATCTAGTGACCTCCTAGAAAGCCAATTGGTCAAAGTGTATAGTTTGCTAGTGTTGTTTTCCGCATTGTAAGTAGCAGTATACTTTGCTGCTGTGAGTTGAAAGCCTACAGCAATAAAAGATAGCATTAAGACAGCGGTAGCAAGGATACTAGCTTCTGCAAATTCTGCAGGCCCTAGTACTCTACCTAAGATCAAGTTAATTGCATAGTTACCAGCATTAACAATGATGGTACTTACGAATAAAAAAGTTGCGTCATTAATAAATAGCGCCTTGAGCTTAGATATCATTAGGATTTAAACTAGTTGGATATCAATGAATTTCCCAAATTTGGTTAGATGAACCAATTCAAAAATAGGATTGTCCTTTTTTGCAGTTATGGTCAAGCGTTTACCAATCTCGGTTGAGTATTTCTTCGCCATTAACAGACTGTTTAGACCTGTGATATCTATGTGATTAATGTCTGAGATATCTATAGTAAAATTATTATTAGATGCTTTAATCCTTTGCAGTAGCTGAGGTTTAATGGTTATTGCATCTGCTGATCTAAGAGCTCCTTCTAAGCTCAAAAAGTCTTTTTGTGATTCTACAGTTAAATTATTCATGGTTTTCATTTGTACTCCAAAGTTTTTTTTAAAAAAAAGTAATTCTTTCACTTTTCTATGAATGGTAGGGGTGAAGGGTTTTTTAGATATCAAAGACAGTTTTTTGACAGCTACATGTAAGACACAAATTATGTATTGATACACTTATACGAAATCATATTAATTGTGTCAAGGGGGATGCTAATTTGATGTGTCTACTTAATAAATAGGGGTGTTTAAATGAAGAATTTAGTTTTCATATCAGTTTTGTTGCTTTCATTCAGTTTGACTGGATATGCACAGATCTCAATGGACGAAGGCTTTGCCATGCTTGAAACACAAGCATATGATGAAGCTGCAAGTTTCTTTAATACCATTTTAGAGGAGGACCCTAGCAATAAGACAGCAAGAATCTGTTATGGACGAGCCGTAGGACTCGGAGGGGATACTAATAAGGGTTTAGAAGTTTTTACTTCATTGGTAGAAGACTTTCCGGAAGACTACGAAGTCAAACTCAACTTAGCAGAATCATTGATGTGGAAGAAGTCATATACAAAGGCACTTAAAGTTTACGAAGAACTTCTACAAACAGATAGCTCAAATTATGTAGCCAATTTAGGATATGCAAATGCAAACGCTGCCCTTAAAAATAATGTCGAGGCACTCAGCTATATAAACAAGGCGATTCAGATAGATAGTGAAAACCAAGGAGCTATCATTTCAAAGAAATATATTTTGTTAGCCTTAGCAGAGGATGCTCGTCAGGTGTGGGATTATAAATTAGCTCACCAATTTCTCGATCAAGTTTTTTCTCTATATCCTAATGATAGAGAAGGGTTACTAAATAGATCTACAATCTATCTCAGCGAGCAAAATATTAATAATGCTAGTCAGACATTTCAAAAATTACTAGACCTTAACCTTGCGCCGATAGATGCTTTGTTAGGGTTATCATACACTTCATTATTAAAAGGTAAAAACAAGAGATCGATGTCATACGCTAAGGAGGCTGTGTCAAGAGCTGAAGAAAATAATGCGCCATCTGATCTTTACCTAAGAGCGGCTATCAATGAAGTTAATGCTCTTGCAATTAATAAAAAGTTTCGGGAGGCGGAAGAGAAATTAACATTGCTAGAGGATTCATTCCCTAATGATTTAACGGTGAAATTGGCAGCAGCAAGATTAAAAGTGTGGAATAAAAGGGAGAATGATGGACTTCAACTTTATGAAGAAATGACAGATTTTTATCCAGAGTCTTTTGAGCTCCAGATGGGAATCGCTGAAGCATATAGATCATTGAAAGAGAGAAACAAGGCTATCAATTACGTAGAAAAAGCCTTAGAACTACAAAATATGCAACCTGATGCATACCGCCTACTTCAAGAGCTTAAAGCGGAAGGTAGATCAGTACTGACTTTTGATGGGGCACGATCAAGTGACGTGGGAGGTAATGAATCTGAGGTTGGACAAGTATATTTTGATACTGGTTTTGGAGATAAGCACAGAGCTTTCTTGCAATACTATCATAGAGATGCCAGCCAGAAAGTCATTGGGACAGAGTCAAATCAACAGGTATTATTAATAGGAGATAATTGGATCTATAATTCTAAATTAAGATTTCATGGAAGTGTCGGGAAAGTTTTTGGTAGCGGGAATGAAACTACTACTCAGAATAGCACTATACTAAACTTAGGGACGAATGTTAATTTCTTGAAGCATCATGAATTAGGATTTAAGTATGGAAGAGAAGCGCATAACTATACCGTAGATCTAATCAATAGCGGTATTGTGATGGATAATTTTACTACTAGTTATAGTTTTCAATCTAGTGGTGGACTTGGACTTTACAGTCATTACCTGCTAACACTTCAGACTGATGGAAATCAGAGGGATATTTTCTATTCCTCTCTATACTTCAATATCACGAGCAACCCTCTAGTTAAAGTAGGGGCTAGTTTTTCAAAAGTTATGTATGATTACAAAGCTTCAGATTTATACTTTAGTCCATCAGACCTTACATCTCGAGAGTTGTTTTTAGAGTTCAATAATTTGCAAAGTAAAAGCAGAATTAATTATAGAGTATTTGGTGCGATTGGAAGGCAGAAAATTGAAGAACAAGAACTACAATCTACTCGGAGAATAGAATTAATGCTGGGCTATCTTGTAGGTTCAAATTTACAAGTACAAACTTATTACGATAATAGCAATGCTGCTCAGACAAATGCAATCGGGTTTTCTAGTACTCGATATGGGTTAAGACTTAGGATGTTTATCTAAAGAATGTTTAGATTGTCCATCAAGACAGGTTTGTGTGCTCTTGATATTGGAATCATCTTCTTAGCGATCACCAGAGAGTTATCTTCTATGTCTACTATTTTATCTAGGTTAACAATGAAAGATCGGTGCACTTTTAAAAATCTAGGATAATCTAATTTGGCATAAATTGCTTTAAGTGCTCCATGAATCACATAGCTGGAATCTGGAGTAACTACTTTCACATAGTCGCCTACATTTTCAAAATATAGGATTTCGCTGTAAGGCAGCCTCGTATATCTTCCATCACTTTTTACATAAAGTTCGTTTGCTGCACTAGATGAGGCAAGATTGCTTTGTCTCATTTTTAAGCTAGCATCTCTTTCGACTACTTTTTCTATCGACTTGACAAACCGCTCTTGAGTCGTAGGCTTCTTTAAAAAATCAGTTACCTCATACTCAAATGCCTCAAGTGCATATTCCGGTTTGGAGGACGTGATAATGATCTGTGGCAGGTAGGGTAGCTTATCCATTAACTCTAGACCATTCATGCCTGGCATCTCTATGTCTAGCATTATCAGGTCGATACTTTCTTTTTCTAAAAATACCAAAGCAGATTCTGCATCCTCAAAGCTTCCACAAAATTCTAATTGATCAGATTTTGTACATAATCTTTCTAAGGATTTTCTGGCTAGAGGCTCATCCTCTACGACTATAGTTTTAAATGACATATGGACTTATGATTTTACCAGTAGGTTATTCCAAGAATTTAAATTTTCTAATTGTTTTATCAAAACTGGCTTTAGCTCAATGTATTCTTTATAGATTGATGATTCTAATTGCCTGAGTTTATGAATGTCCTCGCTTGCTTTCGCTTGCTTTTCTAACAGACTCATCCGCTCAGATAATTGAGGTAAGCCCACCATTTGGAATGTCGGCTTTATCTTGTGTGCTATAGCACCTACCTGGTCTACATCAGCTACATCTAAAGCGTCGTGTAACTTTGAAAATTCGTCTGGGGTAATTTTTAAGAATGTGTCAAACATATCAGCCATATAGTCGTAATCATCTTGGTAAACTTCTGTTAGATATACGGTATCCAATGTTTGGTCTAGTTGACCTATTTCTGCTTGCTTAGACACTTCTAAATTCGCTTCATATGTTTCTAGGTAAGTTGATAGAATGCTATGTAATTGTTTAGGGTTAAAAGGCTTAGATAAGAAATCTGTCATACCATTATCAAGAGCCTTGTTCTTTTTGGTCAATAGGGTAGAGGCAGTCAGTGCAATAATAGTGGACTCAGTATTTAGCCCGGATTTTCTGATGACCTCAGTAGACTCAAAACCATTCATAACAGGCATCTGTAGATCCATGAATATGATTCCAAATTTATATTGGTTACAGAGGTCGGCTGCTATCTGGCCATTATCTGCGATTATGTATTTTAAATTCCACTTTTTAAGTAAGCTTGATATATACTTCTGGTTAAGAGGATTGTCTTCTACTACTAGTACAGGATCATTTTTTGAGCTAAACTCTATAGCTTTGAGTTCATACTCTTTTTTAGATAGGATTGCTTTTTTAGTATCCTCAAGTTCTAAGTCAAAGTACATTTTGGTTCCCTTGCCAACCTCACTCTCTACATGAATCTTTCCACCTTGTAGCCCTATTAATTTTTTAGTGATTGCCAGTCCTAGCCCTGTACCTCCATAAGAATCTTTGATCTCAGAAGAAGCTTGTTTGAATTCTTTAAATATCAGATCAATCTTCTCTTGCGCTATTCCAATCCCAGTATCTTCTACTTCAAATCTCACTTTTCGTTTGTTGCCAATCTTTTCAAGTTCAGACAGCCTAATATGAATAAATCCATCTTTGGTAAACTTAGTAGAGTTGCCAACTAAGTTTATCATGATTTGATTAATCATACCTCCGTCGCCTAATAAGTAAGTTGCAAAGTCTCCTTTAATTTCGCTTTCTACATGTACAGGTTTATTATCTAGTTTTACCTGGAAGGTCCTAGTGATCTTGGTGATAATAGATCTAAGATCAATCTCTTTTATGTTTTGCTCTAACTTGCCTGCATCTATTTTACTTAAGTCTAGGATATCAGTGATAAGCTCTTGCAAGACGGTAGCTGAGCTTTGTAGGATCTCAATCATTTCTTGTTGATCCTTTGATATGCCAGTATCTCCTAGGAGATGAGACATCCCTACTATGGCATTAAGCGGAGTTCTGATTTCATGACTCATATTAGCTAAGAATAGTGATTCCGCTTTCTGAGCCTTCTCAGCGACTTCACGTGCCTTCACCAATTTCCTCTCTGATTCTATGAGTTGTGTGATCTCTCTTGCGATGGCAAAGAATTTTTTTTCATTCCCTTCTTTTATAAGCTTTACGCTTTGGCCGATCCAATGTATACTTCCATTTTTTGCTTTGACAGGAAATTGGAGGTAGGTCTCTTCTTGACTATCGTCTCTTACTTTTAGATAAAAGTTAAATACTTCATTCTTGTGATCTTCAGGAATATAATCTGAGAAATGACTTCCAATGATTTCTTGCTCACTATAGCCTAAAAGCTTTTCCGCAACATTATTCACATAAGTAAAAAAGCCCTTCTCGTTCATGTTGAAAATGATCTCCGTTGCATTTTCTACTATGAGTCTATACTTAGATTCTGATTCTTTGAGTTGAGTAGTTCTATCATTAATTTGTTGTTCTAGAGAATCATTAAAACCTATAAGTTCTTGATTGGTATTATAAAGCTCTAGCGCCTTCTCCTCTAGAATCTGTTCCGCCTGCTTACGGGCAAGTATTGCTCTCTCAAGTTTTCTTTCTAGTATTTTAAGCTGATCCATTCGTCTTAATCGATTACGCTGCTTTGGTGATTATGAATTTCACTTCAGTTCCGTTTTCCTTAATGTTTTCTTTTTCTATCGTAGCGGTCTCTCCATAATGCTCCAACGTTTTTTCAATTAGGCCTTCTGCGAAATCTGCCATTCTTCTTTCTGATTTATAGATCATTTCTAATTTATTTGGATCTATTAGTTTGGTGTCAAAAGATGGTAGCTCAGCATCAGGGTATAATTTCTTTACCTCAACGTGGATATAGTTTTCTATCGATTCTAAGAACTGGAATGCTGTTGGGGCAGCTTCAAAGAATCCTGGATAATTTTTCACGAATGTGTGAAATAGATATTTACCAAATGTGTTGAGCAATTGAGACATCGAAAGTTTAGTGTCCTTGCTTAAGTTATGTAATAACATCCCCATCTCTGAAAATGCATAAGTACCCACAGCAGTATATACTCCTCCTGACGGGAGATCACTTTTAGACAATATATTGTCAACCATCTCATATCCATATTCTCCTTCTACCATTTCTAGAAACTCAGTAAATACTATCCCTTTCATATTTTAAATTTTTGTTATACTACTTTAACGGCATACATAGTAGTAACTATTGGATAAGAGGTGATATCCTTAATTAAGACACAATAATTACTTGAATTCCCTTAGGTTTTAGGATTATTCTTCTTCAGATTGGTAGTTTTTTTGTTGGAATCGTGGAACACAAATACACAAGAATATTAGGTCTGTTTCTCCTATATTTTTAATTCGCTGTCTTGTATTAGGAGGAATATAGACAAGTTCACCTTTCTTTGTCACTTTGTTAAGTTCATTTCCGATCTCAACTTTTCCAGTTCCTTCTAGTATATAATAGATTTCTGAAGTTTCACTTAGTGCGTGCCATGCTGTAGTGACACCAGGCTTAACTCTGGCTCTTGCTATTGATTGATCAGAGAGCTTTGGGGTATTAAGGAGCTCCAAAATATGACATCTCTCAGAGGTATAGTATTCTTTTGATTCTTCTGGGATGATATGTGTTGACTCCATAAACCAAAAATAAAAAAAGGCTGATGAAACGAATCACCAGCCCATCTATGTTTGCTTTTAAGGAAGCCTTATTGAAGTATTATACTCTCCGTAAATACTTTTTGATTTTGAATGACATATAAAATGTACTGCCCTTTCGCGTAGTTACTTAAGTCTAAGTCTTTATTGTAACTACCGCTAAAATCATCTACTACATCTTTAAAAATTTCCTTCCCCGAGATATCTGTTACTTGTACAACAGTAGATTCACTGTTTCCTTGGAAACTTATATTGATATTATTAGTTGTAGGATTCGGAAATACGGAGAATGCTTTTAATTCTAATTGACGTTCAACTGGGATTGATCTCGTCTCTGCTTCTGGACTTGATAACTTTTCATTATCTGAGGCGATCTTTTTTACTTTAACTATTGCTGTGACATTTCCATTTTCATCACATTTCTCTACTTTTTTAAACATGTCAAAATTTTCCCCTTCGATCGCATTTTCAAAAATATAAACATTAGCAGTTT
>CALFUQ010000291.1 GCA_937929885.1 uncultured Saprospiraceae bacterium | reverse complement strand
GAAACTATATGGTTTAAAGAAAATCTCAAATTTGAAACTAGACTTTCGCACTGTCCAAACTTCAATAAAAATGAAGGTGACTGTGAACACGGGAATTACTATTCTAATTTTGAATTAGAATCACTATGTCCTGAAGGATGGCGCATCGCCACGCTGAATGACTGGGAAAATTATTTTGCTTTTATGAAAATGAAATTTTCAATTGCAGATAAGCAAATTAATATAGATACTTTGACAGAAAAGGCTGAAGGTGCAATGATAATTGATATGTCTGGAAAAATAAAACTTCATGGCGAGGATACTCCATTAGGCTTGGAGGCTATAGGATGGGTAGAAGGGAATACGATTGAAAACTATGGTGCTATTACACTTTGGATGCCAGACCACAAAAAGAGTGATCAAAACTATCATGTACATATTGCAAACAGAAGCTATGTCAGACATACGCATGAGCATCACATTATAGACGATCCTGACAAGGTTCGTAAATTTTGTATAAGGTGTGTTTATGATACATTTAAGAAAAAACCTTGAATAGTTATGTCAATTCAACATATACATAGAAAGCGAATTGCCCACTGTAGAAATAGTTTTGAAATTTGGTTTCGACAGTAGAATGTTTATTGCTTAAGTCATCTACCACAGGACGTTCTAAGTTATAAGAAATCTATAATGAAGAGAATTGCCGTAATATTATTAAGTCTAGGTTTTGTTTACTCATGTAAAAACAAGCCTATCATAAACCACCCCTAAAACTATGAATGTGAGCTTAATGCAGAATTGAAGAAATGTAGATGAACCTTAAATAACTTAAAATCTTTTAAAAATTAGATGAATAGTTAAATCGGACTGGAATTCAATTATAGTAATGTCTTTAGAAAAGGATCAAGCCCAAAATAAACCCAGTTTCTTAAATATCATCATTCCCATTCCTCTTAATAATAGAACATAATCAAGGTAATGCATGACTCGAGCTGCTTGCCCAATTAAATCCGGTAGTTAAAACAGAAAGTAGTTGGAGGCTTAAGCAGATGTATTCCACAAGAGGAAGTAACTAATTCGGACTTTTAAAGTTTATATTTTAAAACTGTAAATTGCTCACAAGTTATAAGACTTAATAGAAGCAATGAGTGAACAGTACAATGTAGAATTAATTTCATTTTATGGTTGGTGGATCGGAAGTGTAAGTTTATTCGCATTCATTTCCCTTTTAGGTATTTGGTATCATATTGGGAGAAAGCAAGGTGATACTGGCCAAGTGTATTTAGCCTTCTCTATTTTCTTTTGGTTTTTATCAGGGATGCTTAATGTTGTTTTTGCGGATAGATTAGACCAGTCAGATTGGAAATTACTTCATGATGGATTTACGAGTATTTTTTCTTTACTCAACAGTTTGTTTATTCTTCTAGCCCTTCCTTGGTTTAGATATATTCCTCCGTTTCTAGAGTCTATAGTCAAGTCTAAATATTGGATAGTTATTGTAGGTCTACCTTTTTTGTTTTCTGTATTACCCACGATCACCAAGATGTATAACCTACAGGAATATGGATTTATAAGCGAACTAGATGTGTATTACTCTATTTTAACTTTAGTGTTTTTAGGAATAATTTTATGGTCTTCATTCGCGAAGAGAGGTCTTATGTTTTTAGCAGTCTTATCAGCATTATGCATACTGATTACCTTTTTTGCACAGCTATTTAAAATGTCCGAAAGTCAAATAAGTATGTTGCTTTTATCAGCAATTTTCAAATCATGTCTTATTATGATATTCTTTGCATTGGCATTGAGTTGGGTAAAGGAATTATCAGAACGTGCTTTACTGTCTAGTCAAAACATGTACGTAAGTTTCTTGCAGCCATCTAAACCTAATGCTAAACATTCTACTGTTGTAGAGCTGTCAGGTTTTGGGTTAGATAAGTCTAAAACAATCTTACTCACTCAAAATTCCTTCAATCTTTTAAAGTTATTTTGTGATAGGCTAATCTCAAACAATAACTGGTTAGAAATAAAACCCAAAAATGATGGAAGATCTAATGCGGTTTATGATATCAAAGATCATATCGAAATCAGAAGATTACTGCATCAAATTCTTGATGGACTCTACGGTAAAAACAATTGGTCAAAAGAGAAACATGAACTTCCTCTCAGAGCTCAACTGTTTAAGATGTCAGATAAAAGGGACAGAAAAATCATGCTAGCTATTCCTGCAAGTAATATTTCTTACGAGTAAAACTCCTGTAATTACTGGGATGTCTGTAAGTGAACTACAGACATTTATACTTTTTTACTGACTTCATGGAGTGTTAAGGACGAGTTCAATTGATATTCGATTATAAATCTATAGTCATGAATAAGTCTCTAATTTCAAGTCATTATAAAAGGTTTTTTATCCTTTTGGTTTTCCTTTTCTTTCATGGTTGCATAAGTGCACAATCAGAGATTGGTTTTGACGATAAAATAAATGAAGCCTTTATGCCATTCGCCATATGGTGGGAGGATTTGATCTTGTACAATCTCAAGATTTTAGGTTTTGAGATACCAGTAGTATTAATCGTTTTGTTGGGCGGATCGCTCTTTTTTACATTCTACTTTAAGTTTATAAATCTAAGAGGATTTGCTACTGCGATACGAGTGGTCAGAGGGAAGTATGATGACCTAGAATCCTCCAAAGTTGATAATGCCAGTACTGATTCATTAAAGATTAACGGCGATATTAAAGACACTATCAAAGATGAAAGTCAAGATGGAGAGGTAAATCATTTCCAAGCATTGGCTACAGCGGTATCGGGTACCGTTGGACTAGGGAATATTGCTTTAGTGGCAGTAGCGATTTCGATAGGTGGCCCAGGGGTTACTTTCTGGATGATTATTGCTGGCCTATTAGGGATGTCTACCAAGTTGGTTGAGTGTACGCTTGGAGTCAAGTATAGAGAGATTGATCAAAGCGGAAAAGTATTTGGAGGTCCTATGTATTATCTTTCTCGAGGAATCAGAGAGAGGGGATTGCCTAAGCTAGGTTTGTGTTTGTCTTATGTCTTTGCTATACTCTGTGTTGGGGCATCATTCGGTGGAGGCAATGCATTTCAATCCAATCAAGCTGCCGCGCAGCTGATCGGTAGGTTTGGTCTAGAAGGGGAGGCTGTCGGTACATTGATAGGGATAGCGTTTGCTGTTATAGTCGGTATTGTTATTATCGGAGGTATCAAGAGAATTGCAAGTGTAACTGAGAAAATTGTCCCTGGTATGGCTATCTTATATGTCGTATCAGCACTCTACATTTTATTTGCTCAGTATGAGCATTTGCCAGAAGCGTTTAGTTTAATATTGTCTGAAGCATTTCAACCTCGCGCTGGAATTGTAGGTGGTATATCTGGCGTTATGATCCAAGGGTTTAGACGTGCTGCTTTTTCTAATGAGGCAGGAGCGGGCTCAGCAGCAATTGCTCATTCAGCAGTGAAGACTGCTTATCCTGCGTCTGAAGGATTGGTAGCATTGTTAGAGCCATTTATTGATACGGTGGTTATTTGCACAATGACGGCTCTTGTGATTATCACTTTCAATATTGAAGGAGCATTTGTTTATGGAGATATACTTAATGATGAAGCTTTAATCCTTGCTACTAATGAAAGAGTAGGAGGGGTAAACCTAACTTCACTTGCTTTTGATTCTGTCTTACCAGGATTTTCATATGCTCTTGCTATTGCGGTAGTACTTTTTGCATTTTCTACTATGCTCTCGTGGTCTTACTATGGACTGCAAGCTTGGAAGTTTATATTTGGAAAAAGCAGAATTGCAGATATCACCTTCAAACTAATATTTCTTTTCTTTACGATTTTAGGGTCAGCTATTACGCTCGAAGCAGTTATTAAGTTTTCTGACGCTATGATTCTTGCCCTAGTATTTCCTAATATGATAGGTTTACTCATCTTATTCCCTAAGGTGAAAGATGAGTTAGGCAAGTATCTTTTGTTAATTAGGAATAATAAAACCTAGAGGCCTGCTCCTGAAGATTGAGTGTAGCATTTAGCTTAACTTGGTGTCTCCTTTTAGGAATGTTTAATCGTCATTGTAATGGTTGGTTATAACGAACTAAAGGAGTTTATAAAATAGTAAAGCGTCGAAATGAAAAAAATACATTTAGTCTTCGGTCCGCAAGGCGCAGGTAAATCTACCTATTCTAAAAAGCTAGCAAATCAGGTGAAAGGTGTTCATATGTCTATAGACGATTGGATGTGGAAACTATATGGAGAGGACTTACCCAAACCTATGAACCTGACATGGATTATGAACAGAGTAGAAAGATGCGAAAAGCAAATCTGGACGATGACAAAAAGCATAGCTAATTGTGGTTGCGAAGTTATTTTAGATCTTGGCTTTACTAAACTATCAAAGAGAGAGCTCTTTAAGAATCTAGCCTCGGAGCAAAATATAAAAACGCTGATGTATTATGTAGATGCCCCACTCGCGGTTAGACGTAGTCGTGTTTTGGCAAGGAATAAAAATAAAGGAGATACTTATTCATTTGAAGTAACTCCAGGTATGTTTGATTTTATGGAAACCCAATTTGAAAAGCCAACGAAAGAAGAACTTCTTGGAGCGAAAATTATAAATATTGAATCTGATTCGTAATTTATACTCAGTTAAAATTAAACCGCAATGCAATACTTCACAAGAGAATACACCAAGTTTTTTAAGGCCCTCGAAAAAAATAATAATAAAGAATGGTTTCATGCAAATAAGAAGTGGTATGAAGCGGAGGTAAGAAAACCAATGATTGCATTCGTAGAAGACCTTATCATAGCTATGCAAAAGCATGATCCTGAGATGAGACCTATAGCGAGTAAATGTCTTGGCAGAATTAATCGCGACATCAGGTTTTCCAAAGATAAGACACCTTACAACCAACACCTATTTGCACACATAACTAAAGGAACAAAAGAAGAACC
>CALFUQ010000290.1 GCA_937929885.1 uncultured Saprospiraceae bacterium | reverse complement strand
CTCTCTCCTATTAAAAACAAAGCTTACGAAATATCATCTAATCGGTGCGTTGATTTCTCTAATTGGAGTCTTGTATCTGCTTTCTGGGGGAAGCTTTCAAAGCCTTTCACTTAATAGCTTGAATGTAGGTGACCTCTTAATTCTAGTCGCCAATATATTATTTGCTTTACATCATATTTGGGTGAAGCAATATCGAGGACAAATCCCTAACGAGTACTTTACAGCTGTCACCAATATTATTTGTCTTATAGGTTTTCTAGCTATGCTTCTTTTGGGCCAAGCAGAATTTTCGTTTAATCATTCCAGCCTGTTCTGGATCAGTGCTGTAGGAATAGGCAGCTTCGGAACAGCTTTGGCTTATATCCTTTGGAATGAAGGAGTCTACCAACTAGGAGCTGAAAGCGCTGGTGTTTTTCTAAATCTTGTCCCTTTGTCTACCGCAATATTTGCCCTCTTTCTTGGAGAAAAATTATTCCTCTTTCATTTGGTAAGTGGGGTTCTTATAATTCTAGGTATCATTTTAACCAAGCGTTCTGCTTAGCAGTTTCTGCCGTTTGATATTAATAATTCGACTATCTTTTCAAGCAAAACCCTATAGATGAAAATCCTCAATAGCTCTTTTACATTACCCAATGGAACGATACTTCAAAATCGCATTGCCAAGTCTGCACTGAGTGAAAACATGGGGACTAAAAAGCATGCACCGTCCAAGGAATTAATCAATGCGTATAGGACATGGGCACAGGGCAATCCAGGGCTTTTGATTACGGGAAATGTGATGGTCGACTATACTGCCATTGGAGAGCCACGAAACGTAGTGGTAGAAGATGATCGCGATATGGCCTTACTCAAGGAATGGGCAGATACGGTCAAAAATACTGACACTCATCTCTGGCCACAAATTAACCATCCAGGAAGACAAGCGTTTAGTAAAATTAATAAAGATGTCGTCGCACCATCTGCCATCCCAGTGAAGATTAATGGAATGAAAAGCATGTTCAAGATTCCTAGAGCACTTGTAGAAGAAGAGATCTTAGATATCATAAATCGCTTTGGGAATACTGCTAAGGTATTTAAAGATGCTGGATTTACAGGAGCCCAAATACATGGAGCGCATGGCTATCTCGTAAGTCAGTTCTTATCACCGCTCAGTAATACCCGAAATGATAAGTGGGGAGGAAGCCTCGAGAATCGAGCAAGATTCGCAATAGAAGTATATCGAAATATTAGAAAAAAAGTAGGTCCAGAATTTCCTGTAGGAATAAAAATTAATTCCGCTGATTTTCAACGAGGAGGTTTTACAGAAGAAGAATCTCTAGAGGTATTACAGCTCTTGGATCAAGAAGGGATGGATCTATTAGAAATTTCGGGAGGGTCTTATGAGGCCCCAGCTATGATGGGCCAAGTGAAGAAACAAAGCACTATAGACAGGGAAGTTTATTTTATGGACTACATCAGAAAGGCAAGAAAGATCACCACGAAACCTCTAATGTTGACTGGTGGATTTAGAACAGTAGAATTAATGGAAAATGCTTTGGCAGATAACCAGCTCGATATCATCGGACTAGGTCGCCCCTTCTGTGTAAATCCACATGTCGCTGACGATATATTTATCAGAGGTCTAAAAAAACTAGAAACACCTACTCCATTAACTGGCATAAAAGCAATTGATAAAGTAGGAGGCCTCGATGTGATTTGGTACGCTAAACAAATAAAACTCATTGGACAAGGAAAAGAACCTGATCTAAATTTTAGTGGCCTTAAAGCTTTACGTCAAAATGCCTGGCTTATGTTTCAGAAGGCGTTTGCTAAGAATTAAATTCTAATGTAGCATATCTTAACTCACCATAAACCGATCCCCATCATTAGCAAAATAAACACTCATCGAGATCTTGGAGAAAATATATACTCTATATTCAAAGACACCCAGCTCGATGGTCGTAATTGGGGTGGTAGATTAGAAGACGGTTTATTAGTTTTAGGAGACAACCCACGCTGGCTATGTGATGTTTACAAGTTTGGGTTTGAGGAAATATGATTTCTAAATATTCCAATACCTTGTTCGGCACAGGATGAAATCATGCGATAAAGAAGTGTCAGTACGTACCTAGTACAAGCAACAGCAGGTAAGGAAAGTCGCTTTACGTGGTGGCGGGTGCAAGCATGCTTAACACGTACCCTCTAACTCCCTTGAAAGGGAGAACCGCTTAGCACAGGCATAGTCATTATAAAATTCCTTCTAGGTATAGCCTATAGGGAAGTATTAAACGAATCATCAAATCAAACACCTCAAAACTTAAGCAAACTAAATCCCTTCATTTGATAGGTAGTTACTGTGGTAAGCATAGAAGTTGCTATCTCAATGTTTTCATTAAGTTCCTCTGGATCAATCTTTCTACCGATCAATGATTGACCACATACGGTAAGTTTTACTCCTGACGCTTTCAATTCTCTGATGAGATCATTATTGGGATTCTTAACATTATATCTAGACAGGTATCCTTCATCATCTAAAACGATCTTAGATGCCTTACCATGAATGGCCAATACGACGTTAATAGAATCTGGATGCACACCTCCGATGGCATGAAGGTTGATCATACGAGCAACGTTGTTCAGTGAACCATTGATTTGTGCAGGATTATCTCCGGCGTATAGATCAATGACAATGTCATAGCGCTGATCAGCAGCTGGAATGACCGTCGCTTCATCGATAGCGTAGATGCCACCAAAATTTTTGATGACTGGAAATTGATATTCTTTTTGGGCTTCGAGAGCGCTAAAGCACATGGTCCATAGTAGCATTAAAAGTATGCGCATAACTAATAATTTGAGCATGAAAGATACTTACGATTTTATCAGCTACAAACTCTGTGTGGCTTACATCGGTGATCGGGCTCGATGCCTTGTACTTACTTGGTAAGGATAGCCAGATGCAAAGTGAGGCGAGTGTATTGCATCTCAGCTACAAGCTGAGACGATCGTATGATGTTGCATCGACGAGCAGGTTTCTTATCTTTATTTTTTAGTTAACTGTTAACATGTCCAATATCAAACCCAAGGTCAATCAAACTAATATCAAGTAAGGCTTCTTTTTCAACATAGTTGGCTGCGCTGCTGTATCGATATTCCCAACTGTTTTCAACAAGGCCAGCATTGATTGGATTGTTATGAATGTATTTTATCTTTTGATCTATCCACTTTGGTGATACTAGTTCGATAGGTTTGTTATCTCTTTTCCAAAATTGATAGGTTTTATTATTGCTGTTATATTTTGCATAATACTTGAATAGTTTG
>CALFUQ010000289.1 GCA_937929885.1 uncultured Saprospiraceae bacterium | reverse complement strand
ATTCGCATCCCCAATAAACCTCCGCTGGTTATCTTCAACCTCATAGTGAGCGCCTAAAGTCCAGCCTCCTAATTTTTCGAATCGTTTCGAAATATCAATTATCGGTCTGGTAAATTTAGTCTCTTCGATTAAGCTTTTGGTAGATAGCAAATTTCCTATTCCTTCGATATTCCATCCGCCCTTTTCAAGCCCTAGCTCAATTAGATGTTTAGTGCCATCATAAAATTCCTGCCTGTTAAAATTTTGAATGGTGTACTTACTATAAAGATTGTCCCCTTTGTTTATTCCAAAACTAATATTACTTATTCGCTCAACTCTTTTTAGGGTGTTATCTACATTCCAGTCTCTTACAAACTCAGCATTACGGTAAGGATTTAGCGGATTAAAATTTTCATCAACGATCTCTATACCACCTGTGCTTATTAAGCTCAGGTTTTGTTCTTTTTTTCCAAGTTGTGATTCATGATTATAACTTAAGGTACCTGCTAACCCAGTGTTATCACTGTTGTCAGTCTGCGAAAATCTATTAAGATCAAAATTGCTAAGCGCCAGCTCACTCTTCAATGTTGTTTTTTCAGCTATTCTGTAATTACCGCCAAGCGTTACAAGTTGCCTTTTTTCTGGAGCGATTAATCTGATGACTGGATCATACTGGCCGTTACCTTCACCCACCCATTCGTAAGCTCGACCATTAGCTGCAGCTTGACTATCGATAGCATAACTACCTTGTCCTATACCTACTTCTGAGAAGCTTGCTGTGTAACGAGCCATAGCTGGATCAGGTGAGTATACAAGAATAGAATCACTAATACTAGGCTCCCATTCCTGCCGATAAAGGATAGGCTCTAAGTCTAAATCATCTTCGTCAAATTGTGAAATACCAGACCTAAAAGAACGATCAAAGTCGTCGCCGATAGAAGATAGTATCACCAGATCTAATGAATCAAGATCTACATCTCCTGTTGCAGTTTTACTATCCTGCTCATTATATAAATTGAAGTTAAGTGTGAGCTTATCGCTTACCAAGTCCACCCCAGTTCCATACTGTGTCCTTAGATAATTTTGATCTGCATATTCGAACTCTATAATTATCCTCGTATCCTTTGTGATTAATATTTTGGGAGTAAAATTTATTTCAGCTCTGTCGTATGAGATAATATAATCATGGTCAAAGCCTCGTGTCAATAATCTCCCATCCATATAAACTTTCTCTGTTCCAGACAATACTTTTAGCAGTCGCTCTCCTTCATTACCAAGCAACCTATAGGGTCCTTGATTGCCTTCTTGGGTTGCCATTATGTTTCTACTAAATTTTCCTCTTGCCACTGCGTAATTCGCTCTAGAGTAGATCTTAAATTTTTCATTCAGTTGTTCATGATTTGCAACGCTCAGCCCCTTGAGCTTTTTAAAATAATTCATGAAGTAGCTATTAGGTCTACCTGCTTCATAATCTCCAGCAATGATCGATGTATTATTCTTATTGATCCTCATGAAGACTTTGTCAAATTCTTGAAGGAGCTGCGTATTTCCCTCTGCTTGGATAGGGAGGTTGTCATCTGATATGGCAGCCTCTATAGTCATGCCATCTCCTAGGTCTCCAGACATTTGGAGATTGAAATTGGAATTGAGCACTAGACTTTGGCTATTCCCTACAGAAAACCCTCTAGTAAAACTTCCATCATAGTTGAGATCTTCTGATTGAAATAGTTTGGATTTTGAATTCTCACGAGTATATGGATCATAATCATGGCCGATATAGACTATCCTATCAATTACACTCTCCATTATGTTAGAATCCAGCTTTTGATAGCTTTTTTCGAAGTTTTCACTAAATGTTCTATAACTTATATAAACTTTTTTCTTGTTTAACTCGTTGATAGTGTGTTGTTTAAATATTAAAGTATTATTTTGTATGTAATAACTTTCTTTAGAGAGTTTTTCCCCACTTACAGAGACAACTATACTTCCTGGTACTATCGATAAAGAATCTAATATGAAGGTCGAATCCTGAAGGATTATGAATTCCTTGCTTTGTTGATTAGCAAGACTTTTCGATTGCGCTTTTAGACTCAGATTTGAGGCTAGAATCATTAACCCCACGAGAAGACATATTTTGCTTGATTTGTTCACTTCGTAGGATATAATGACGTGTATTGAGGGTGCTTTATTGAATTATTATTTATTTGATTTTTTTTAACCCAAAAACAGAAAAAAAATTCTTGTTTTTTGAGTTAGATCAGGCACCAAGATAAGTAGATAACGCATTAAAAATCAGACTAATATGTAAATGTAGGTTACATAACTAATTGATATGTAATTATCTGATTTTATGTGTATTACATTTTATAAGAAAATTTAATATAAAAACAGTAAATGGATAGGAGTAGACATAAATTGGTATGGTTTTTACTACATATAAGTTGAGATAGTAATATGTCAATTTTTATAACCTTTATTTGCCTTCCTCTTTGGTACTTAGCTAGTATCAAAATACATATATTTGAATTTTGATTTTGTAGTAGGAGGGGAGGTAGTTAGATTTAAAACTTTGAGTAGACCCATGAATGATGCAAATGTGAGTATGATTAGGATATTCAGCTTGCTTTTTATGTTGTTGTTAGTTGGTGCTTTGCCAGCTCAAGAAATCAGATCTTACGATGGATCTGGCAACAACCTGTCTAACCCTAATTGGGGCAAGGCTGGCGAACAGTTGAAAAGAGTTACTACAGTAGCATACAGAGACTATATAGCTGCTCCTGGTGGAAATACTAGGATGAATCCTAGAGCTATATCCAATGTCTTATTTTCCCAAGATGAATCAATTTCTGATGCTTTAAACCTAAGTGACTTTACTTGGGTCTTTGGACAATTTATTGATCATGATATTTCTTTTACGCAGTCTGATGATAGAGAACCAGCATTCGTAACTGTCCCAGATGGAGATCAGTTTTTCAGTCCTGGAGCTTTGATTTTTATGTCAAGGTCTGAGGCTATGCACGGTACTGGCACATCAGAAGAAAACCCACGAGAACATCCCAACAATGTGTCAGCATATATTGACGGATCAGGGATATATGGTTCTAACGAATTAAGGGCCGAATGGTTAAGATCAAAAATCGATGGAAAATTAAAAGTTTCGAGAGGTGGTATGCTTCCTTGGAATACCACAACAGGGGATTTTGATGATCCCAGATTAGTTAATTCTACAGGGTCTTCAGCATACGGCATGGATGATGACACTGGTAGTGGAGCAAAATTATTTGTTACAGGAGACAGGAGAGCTAATGAAAATCCTTTGCTGACTTCCTTCCATACTTTATTTGTAAGAGAGCATAATAGAATTTGTGATGAGATAAAATCTGATGACCCAGCTCTCAATGATGAGCAGATATATCAGAAGGCGAGAAAGATTGTAGGAGGAATACTTCAAAATATAGTATACACAGAATGGCTGCCTGCGCAAGGAGTCACTCTACCTGACTATACAGGCTATAATGCGGAAATGGATCCTAGTGTTTTTAATGTGTTCTCAGCTGCAGCATTCAGACTTGGACACACACTGATCAATAGTAATATCCTTAGAATGGATAATGAGGGTAATGAAATTCCTAGAGGCCATACAACACTAGCAGAATCGTTTTTTAAACCTAAGGAATTATTCGTAGGTATAGATCCATACCTGATAGGTATGGCGACTCAAGTGGAACAAGAATTCGATTGCAAGGTGATAGATGATGTTCGTAATTTTTTATTCGGCGCGCCTGGACAAGGAGGTCTCGACTTAGCTGCGATTAATATTAACAGAGGAAGAGAACGTGGACTACCTGATTATAATACAGTCAGAGCAGATTTTGGTTTGCCTAGAGTTAACACCTTCATGGATATTACTAATAATATTGAAGACGCTAGAGCTCTCGACCAAATATATGGGGGAGATGTAAACAACATTGATCCTTGGGTAGGGATGCTTGCAGAATATCATATGCCTGGTGCATTATTTGGTGAATTAGTGATGACTATTCTAGAGCGACAGTTTCAATTACTGAGAGATGGCGATAGATTCTATTTCGAAAATGATGATGCTTTGTCATCAGACGAGAAAGAACAAATAAGAAACACTACGTTTAGAGATGTTATTATGAATAATACAGACATCAAATTGATGCAGGATAATGTGTTTGAAGCGATGCCTCATAGTCAAATACCTAATGGCCCAGAATTAGAAGATCGTAATCTAGCATCAGAAGTTTATCCTAACCCGACAAGTAGTGCTTTTACAATCAAGTTTATACTAGATGAAGAAAAGGAGACAACCTTCAGAGTATATGCTCCGAATGGAAGTCTAGTTACAAGCAGTACAAATGTTTATCCAGCAGGACAAAACTTTATTCAGTACGACTTAAATGAACAGTTAGCTAAAGGCTTGTATCATATCTTGATAGAATC
>CALFUQ010000288.1 GCA_937929885.1 uncultured Saprospiraceae bacterium | reverse complement strand
CCTTTTGCGGGTGCCAAAGGAGGGGTCAAAGTGAGTCCAAGAAAGTACAAAGTCGAAGATCTAGAAACTATCACAAGAAGATATACAGTAGAATTGATAAGAAAAGGATTTATCGGTCCAAGTTTAGATGTACCTGCTCCTGATTATGGTACAGGATCTAGAGAGATGGCTTGGATACTCGATACTTATCAAACTTTTACAAAAGGGGAAATAGATGCTGTAGGCTGTGTAACTGGAAAGCCTGTAAACCAAAACGGAATTCAAGGGCGTACAGAAGCTACTGGAAGAGGAGTCTATTACGGAATCAGAGAGCTTCTTAATAATGAGAAGGCAATGAAAGAGGTTGGCTTGGAGACTGGAATAGAAGGGAAGACCATGGTGATACAAGGCCTAGGAAATGTAGGCTCGTACACTGGTACTATTTCTCAGAATGAGGGTGGAGCACTTATAGTAGGTGTATCAGAGCGTGAGGGTACAATCTATAATCCTAAAGGCATTAATGTAGATAAGCTCATAAAATTCCGAAAGTCAAAAGGCACTATACTTGGTTTTCCTGATACTAAAACATTAAAGAATAGAGGAGACTGGGTAAAGATAGATTGTGATATACTAGTTCCTGCAGCGTTAGAAAGTCAAATAACAGTCGCTAATGCAAAACAAGTAAAAGCTAAAATTATAGCTGAAGCAGCAAATGGTCCAGTTACTTCTGATGCAGCAAATATCTTGATTAAAAAAGGTAAACTTATTATACCTGATATGTATATTAATGCTGGTGGTGTAACAGTATCCTACTTTGAATGGTTAAAAAATCTATCGCACATTAGATTTGGTAGAATGGATAAAAGATTTAATCAAAATACTTACGGAAACTTAGTAAGTATGGTAGAGCAAATGACAGGTAGAACTGTCAATAAGAAACAAAAGAATGCTATAACTAAAGGGGCTGACGAAATTGATTTAGTCAGATCAGGGTTAGAAGAAACTATGATTTCTGCGTTTAACGGTATCCAAGAAGTCAAGAATAGAAGAAAAAAGGTTAAGGACTATCGAACTGCTGCATTCATTTACGCGCTAGATAAGGTTGCCAATGATTATATCACTATGGGAGTATTCCCATAATCGGAGATTTGCCAAACAAAAACGTATATATCTTACTTTTGAGTGACATAAATAGAATTATATTTTAAGAAAACAATAAAAATCAGTATTATTGCAAACTCAAAATAAATTGATTTATAGATGTCAGAAGTAGTAAAAATGGATAAGGTAGACCTTAAGATTCTTCAGTTATTACAGGAGAATAGTAAGATTACTAACCTTGATTTGTCAAAGAAAATAGGATTATCTCCAGCTCCGACTTTAGAGCGGGTAAAGAAATTAGAGTTAAATGGAGTGATTCAGAGTTATCACGCAAAAGTAGATTCTTCTAAGCTGGGTCTTAATGTCAGTACTTTCGTTTTGGTGTCTTTAGCATGGCAAAAAGAGAATGCATTAGAAAATTTTATTGCCAAAGTAAATGACATAGATGAGATTACAGAGGCATATATTATTACAGGTGACGGAGATTTCTTACTAAGGATTATCTGCAAGGATATTGCTGATTACGAACAAGTGTTATTTAAGAAGTTATCAAAGATTCAAGAAGTAGAAAGAATCAAAACATTGATGACTTTATCGAAAGTGAAGAAAACTAAAGTCCTTCCTTATATCTACGAATAAGACAAGAAAACAAAAATTAATAAAACCGCCTTACGATAATCGTATGGCGGTTTTTTTATAGCATGAAAACCAATAGTAAACAATCACTTCTTTGGGAGCTGCGAGACGACTCGGGATCGTCTTCTTATTTGTTTGGGACTATGCATGTCAGAGATTACAGAGCATTCATTTATCAAGATATTATTACAAGCTACATCGATGAATGTAAAATTTTTGCAACAGAGTTTGATCTACGAGAAAGAGATAGTCTAAAATCACCTAATATTTCATCCATGCCAGATGGGAGTAGTTTATCAGAACTATTAGGAGATAGAAAGTATCAAAGGTTGAAAAAAATAATCTTCAAGTCTTTTCAAATAGATCTTGATTTAGTCAATAAAGTTCTTCCCATATTTACCATCAACATGCTTACTGAGAAGATTTTAACAAAATCTAAATCAGTACCACTAGATACATTTCTATGGCAGTATGCAGAAAACATTCGGCGAGACCTTCGAGGAGTAGAAACATTTCAAGAGCAATTAGTAACACTTTCTAAAATCCCAATAAAGTATCAGGTCAAGAGCCTAGCTGATATAGGCAAGAATCCGAAGAGATTCAGAAAACAAATAATAAATTTAATCAACCAGTATATAAATGGAGATATCAACGGGTTGTATAAAAAGTCTAAAAAGTCATTAGGCAAGCAGCGGAAATTATTACTCTATGATCGAAACATACTAATGGCCGAAAGGATTAGATTAATTATGAAAGCAAATACTGCTTTCGTTGCAATTGGTGCTGGTCATCTTAGTGGTCAAAAAGGAGTTTTGCGATTGCTCAAGAAATCTGGAATACGTGTCAAACCTGTTCAAGTAAATTTCCAATAATTCTTATATTTAGTTTAGAAGTAAGCACTTTTTCTACTCTTCTGATTTAGGGAGGGCGCAATATTTCAATCAATCGAAAAAACGACAATGAAAAAACTATCTACACTAATACTGCTTCTGTATGCAGTATTCTCTTTGCATGCGCAAAATATTATTAACGGTAATATTATAGATCAGGACTCTGGTGATCCCATGATCGGAGCAAATGTTATTATAGCAGGAACATCTGAGGGTACAATTTCAGATTTTAATGGAGATTTTACTTTTACCACATCTCAAGATTTTCCGCTTACTTTGGAAATTTCGTTTATAGGTTTTCAGACTAAAGAGGTGAGTGTTATGAACTCAGACAAGATTGGCATCTTGATGGGTGCAGGATCATTGCTTTCAGATGAGGTAATTATATCTGCTTCAAGGAGAGCAGAAAAACTGCAGGAAGCCCCAGCGGCTGTGTCTGTGTTGAGTGCTAGAGATGTATCAGCATCAGGAGGGGCAGTTTCACCGATAAGAGCATTGATAAATACTCCTGGAGTAGAGCTCCAACAGCAGACAGGTCAAAGAATTAATCTTGCCTTGAGAGGTAGTAGTGGAATATTTTCTACGAATGTATTTCCCATGTTAGATTATAGATCGCTTATAACTCCAGGATTAGAATTATTTGATTCTCAAAATTCACCCATAAACAATATTGACGTAGAAAGAATAGAGGTCGTATTAGGTCCTGGTTCGGCTTTGTATGGTCCTGATGTTACGACGGGTGTTGTTCATTGGATTTCTAAAGATCCTTTTAGGCATCCAGGTACAACTGTGGAATTGATTTATGGAGAAAATCAAACATTCAAAACGGCACTTAGGCATGCAGGGTTTACAGAAAATGGAAAGGTAGGATATAAGATTAATGCGAGGTATGGAAGTGGACAAGATTTCGTTTTGGATCCAGATGACCCAGATGACCAGTTAGTATTATCGACTTTCCAAAATGATGTAAATAGAGGTATTGTGGAGCAAGGAGAAGTTACAAATGCTGATGGAAGTATAAGTACTGGCGGATTCGTAAATCCTCAAGCAGGAGGTCAGTTCTTGTTTTCTCCAGGTATGGTTCAGAACCCCGACTATTGGGCGGCAGCAGTTAATGGCCATATACATTTACGACCAAATGATGAACTGCAGATTGTAGGGTCTGGTGGATGGAATACGGGATCAGCTGTATTTTACAATGACCTTGGTGAAGGCTACACCACATCTAATGAGGTATATGGTCAGGCGAGATTAAATTATAAAGGCCTATTCGCACAAACTTATTTTATAAAAAATGATGGAGGTAACGACGAAAAACCTGTATTCTTAAATCGTACAGGACTTATTGTTCCTCTTGCAAGGACTCATTTTGAAACTCAACTACAGTATAATTTTGAGTTGCCATTCTTGGATTCTGAGTGGTCTACAGGGTTTGATTTTAGAAATGCAAAAGCAGATTCGGAAAATCATGTTTACGGTAGAAATGAGGATAATGATGACTATAGAATATTAGGTGGGTACCTGCAAGGGAAGCTCAAGTTTGGAGATAAGCTTGATTTATTTGTCGCAGGTAGATATGACGGATATAATTTTACGGACGAAAAGACATTTTCTCCAAGAGCTGCATTAGTCTATAAACCATTGAAGAATCACACCTTCAGATTGAGTTATAATAAGGCAGCCAATCCAATACCTGCATCGGATATTTATTTTGATTTGCCAGTACAGACTACACCTGTATTTAATGTATGGAATATGGGAGGTATCAGAACGCAAACATTTGCTGATGATCCTACAATTGCATGGTTGGTTCCTGGAGTACCCAATACTACTTACGGAACAGGTTTTCCACTAGATGCAGCTTATGGCTTTGTGAATGAAGATGTAATCGCAGGCATAGAAGCTGCAGGTGCTGCAGATCCTACCTTGGCTCCACTTGTTCCAGCATTGGTGCAATTACTTAGATCCCAAACCCCTGGAGGATTTACAACAGATCTCGTAAGTACAGATTTAGGAGGAAATGAACTATTGCCAGTTGATATCCCTACTGTTTTAATTTCATTTTTGTCTGCATATGAGTTTGGTTACAAAGGGTTGATAAATGAAAAATTAGCTATAGGTGCAGATGTGTATTATTTTAGACAGACAAGAGGTGGAGGGTTTTCTCAAGTAAGCCCGATTGTGACATTGACTAATCTTCCTGCGGACTTAGGACAAAGTGTCCAAGCTGCGTACCAACCGCAGATACAAGGGCTGTTACAAGCGAATGGATTTGACGAAGCGACAGCTGCTGCTGTAGCTGGACAAATCGGTGGGCTACTTAATGGCGCATATGCTCAAGGAGGCCAAGGGTTTATAGACTTCCTGGCGTCTCAAGGTCTGCCTTTTCATGGTGTAGCTCCAACGGAGCAAGTACCACAAACGGGATTACCTAATTTAGCATTTGGTTACCCTACAAGAGATGCGGATAGTGTAAGTGATGACTGGGGTTTTGAGTTGCATTCTAAGTATTACTTCTCAGATGTCTTTACTTCATTTGCAAACTATACTTGGTTTAACAGACCTACAGGACTTGCTGGGGACTTAAATTTCCCCCAAAATAAAGTGAGACTCGGTATGTCTTATGGTCCTCAAATTGGATTCAATGCAGGATTCTCTTATCAGTGGAATCAAGCATATACTTCTAATAACTCAACATACCCAGGTAAAATAGATGCTCGAAACTTAGTGGATGCATCTGTCGGTTATGGCATGGAAAATGGATTAAAGCTAGAAGCATCCGCAACTAATCTTTTGAATAATGAGTTTAGAACATTACCTGGCTTTCCTAAAATTGGAAGACAGATAATTGGAAGACTCGTATATGACTTTTAAAAATAGTAACAATAAAATAATGACAAAACTTAGATTAATACCTTTAGTAGCATTCCTTGCGATTTGTACATTTTCATTTTCTTGTAAGTCAGATGGAGTTTCTAAAGTTGATCCTGCGATGGACGCAGCCTCTGTCGTAAAAGAACTCCAGAAAAAATTGATTACCGCAAAAGACGGGGATGAAATAATCTTACCCGCTGGCACATTTGATTTCAAAAGAGGGATCTCACTTAACGACACACCTAATATCAAAATAAAAGGAGCGGGTAAAGGGAAAACAGTTTTAAACTTTAAAGGCCAAATAGAAGGAGCTGAAGGTTTGCTAATCAAAAATGTAAATGGCTTAACACTAGAAGGATTTACAGTATCTGATTCTAAAGGAGATGCGATCAAAGTGCAAGATAGCAGAGATGTAATTTTTAGAGATTTGGAGACTACTTGGACTACTGGAAAGAAATCAACTAATGGTGCCTATGGTCTCTATCCAGTAAGTTGTACTAATGTGCTTATGGAAGAGTGCGAAGCCTCATTCGCAATGGATGCAGGTATCTATGTTGGTCAATCAAATAATGTAGTAGTTAGAAATAACTATGTACATAATAATGTAGCTGGATTAGAAATTGAGAATACAATTAATGGGGAAGTGTATGGCAACATTGCTAAAAACAATACTGGAGGTATGATGATTTTTGATATGCCTGACCTTCCTCAAGCAAATGGAGACAAGATTAAGTTTTATGATAATTTGATGGAGAATAATAATGGTGAAAACTTTGCTCCAGCAGGAATGGTGGTGAGTACTATACCACCAGGAGCTGGTATGTTTATCATGTCTCACTCTAATATAGAAGTAAGAAATAATACCTACAGAGGACATAAGACTTTTGGAGTTTCAGTTAACAGCTGGTTGATCACAGGTGTACCTTTTAAGTCTGAAGAATTTGATCCTTTCAGTACTAACATTGATATTCATGATAATGTATTCGAGGGTACAGCAGGAGAGGTAGATCAAACTACAGATAATGGGAAATTGCTTCATGCAGCACTAGGTGGTATACCTGTTGATATTGTGATAGATGGGATATTCAAACCAGGAGAACCTCAGAGCTATTGTTTTAAGAATAATGGTGACGTAACGTTTGCTAATCTAAATGCTGGAATGGGGGCAGAGCCCGAGATGATAATAAAAAACATCAGTAGGGATATGAGTCCTTTTGATTGCGAAAGAGTTGAGTTTGATACTAGTGATCATGATAAGTGGTTAGCAATAAAGTAAAATAGATTAATGAGGAAGTATTTTGTGGTGTTTGGATTTCTTTCCGTTGCGATGTTCTGCATAAACTGTGGATCTAATGGTGTAAAAAAAATACAGGTTGATGCTGAGCCATTTGAGAAGCTATCGGATTATGGTTTTTTTGATGGAGACCTTAAGACATTAAATCCTGCAGAAGGAGTGTTACCCTATGAATTAATCTCTCCACTATTTTCTGACTACTCTCATAAGTCTAGATTTGTTTGGATGCCGGAAGGTGCCTCAGTCGGTTACAATACAGCGCATCTGATGGATTGGCCAGTTGGAGCTGTGTTGATTAAGAATTTTTTCTATTATAATGATGAAACAGACCTCAGTCAAGGTCGTCGACTTATAGAAACTAGACTACTCGTTAATCGAGGAGAGGAATGGGATGCATATGGGTACACATGGAATGATGAGCAGACGGAAGCCATCTACGATATTATCGGTGATATTAAAGAAGTAAATTGGGTGAATGCAGAAGGAGAGAGTATGAAAGTGGATTACATAATCCCAAATAAAAATCAATGTAAAGGATGTCACGCTTATGATAATAAACTTAAACCAATCGGTCCTAAAGCAAGAAATATTAATAAGGATTATGCTTATGAGGATGGTACTCACAATCAATTGGCTAAGTGGGCAGAAACAGGATATCTCTCAGGATATGATGCTAATGTAGATCACCAGTCAGTAGCTAGATGGGACGATGAAGAGTCACATAGCTTGCATGAGAGATCTATGGCATATCTAGATATCAATTGTGGACATTGTCATAATCCTTTAGGTGCAGGAAATACTTCTGGCCTTACCTTGTTAGCGGACTCTGAATTGGGTCTTAAAGTAGGTGTGTTTAAGGCAACTGTATCGGCAGGAGCGGGCACGGGAGGACACCAATACTCGATTGTACCAGGCAACCCTGATGAGTCGATTATGGTCTACCGTATGAGTTCTAATGATCCAGGAGCGATGATGCCAGAGCTGGGTAGAAGGATGGTTCACAAAGAAGGAGTAGATTTGATTGCAAGTTGGATTCAAGATATGGATCAAGCCTCTATATAGATTCTAGTGTCAGATCAATCCATAAGTCTCAATAAGTTTATCAGTAATACTGGCGTATGCTCACGGAGAGAGGCAGATAAGTGGATAGAAGCAGGTAGGGTAAAGATTAATAAAAAGGTTGCTCGGAAAGGTAATCGAGTGATGCCAGGAGATCAAGTATCTATTGATGGTCGCAAGATAGACTACACGCCAGAGCTAGTATACATAGCACTACATAAACCAGCAGGCATCACATGCACAACTGATCAGAGAGATAGAGATAATATCATAGACTATATTAATTATCCTCAGCGAATCTTTCCTATAGGCAGACTAGACAAACCTTCTACTGGACTAATCTTATTAACTAATGATGGCGACATAGTCAATAAAATATTACGCAGAGAAAACAATCACGAAAAAGAATATATTGTTTCTGTAGATAAGTCAATCTCCAAATCATTTATCCAAAAGATGAGTAATGGTATCCCAATTTTAGGAACTGTGACGGCTAAGTGTAAAGTGGAACAATTGAAAACTAACCTTTTTAGGATCGTACTAACTCAAGGTCTTAATCGTCAAATTAGAAGAATGTGTGAGTACTTAGGTTTCAATGTGCTAACACTTAAACGCGTAAGGATTATGAATATAAAATTAGATGGTTTGCAAGTGGGAGAGTGGAGAGACCTAACTGAAAAAGAGCTAATAGCTTTAAATAATCAACTTTAACTTGATTCTCAATTCTCTTTACTCCATCTCCTTAACTCTCTGTCTCAGTACAAATTTCTGAGTTTTACCTGTAGATGTTTTAGGAAGCGATCCAAACACTACATGCTTTGGAGCTTTAAAATGAGCCAGTTCATTCCTCACATGATCTATAAGTGCTTGCTCAGTTATCTGTTCTCCTTCTTTTAAGCAAACAAATGCGCATGGTGTCTCTCCCCATTTTTTATCAGGCTTAGCAACTACTGCAGCGTCTAGTACTGCAGGATGTTTAAAGATTGCTCCTTCTACTTCTATGCTACTAATGTTTTCACCACCTGAGATGATGATATCTTTAGATCGGTCTCTTACTTGTATATAGCCATTAGGTAAGGTGACAGCTAAGTCTCCGCTATGAAACCATCCTCCTTCAAAAGCTTTTCTATTAGCATTTGGATTTTTAAGATATCCTTTCATGGTGTTATTACCTCTAAATAAAACTTCACCCATAGTCTCTCCATCATGAGGTACTTCTATCTGAGTCTCAGGGTCGGCGACTATGAGGTCTTCAGATACATGATAAGCTACTCCTTGGAGCGCTTTCTTTTCAGCTTGCTCTGCAGGGCTAAGTGAGTTCCAAGCCTCATTCCAATCGCATAAGGTGGAGGGGCCATATGTCTCAGTTAGTCCATAGACATGAGTGATATCAAATCCATTTTGAGACATAGCATCAAGCACAGCAGCTGGGGGTGGTGCACCTGCCACCATTCCTTTTACTAAATGTTTTTTCTTTGTTTTGAGATGCTCTGGAGCATTTGCAATCATACTGTGTACAATTGGAGCTCCACAATAATGAGTTACATTTTCTTTTTCTATGAGCTGGTAGATATCTTCCTGTACAACTCCTCGTAAACAGATATTAGTCGCACCGACTGCGGCAAGACTCCATGTAAAACACCATCCATTGCAATGAAACATTGGCAACGTCCAAAGGTAAACAGGATGCTTTGGCATTTCCCATGCCATGATA
>CALFUQ010000287.1 GCA_937929885.1 uncultured Saprospiraceae bacterium | reverse complement strand
CACAAATCGCTTGGCATTATAAAAAAACAATAACTCACCAACCATTCTTATAACAACGTATGTCTTTATAAAAAAAAGCTGACATGCCTATAGTCCCACTTAAACAAGAAAACATTGGTTGCTTATGAAAATACTCTACACCATGTTAGTCTCGATACTACCAATCTGGAGCTTAGCATGTGATTGTTTTGGGCCGAAGAGTTTTTGTGAAGTTATCAACCTTGATGAAGAAAAAAAACTCACCATAATTAAGGCAAAAAAGATAAGTGAATCCAATTACAATATGAACGTCAAGGTCCTTGAAGTATTACAAGGAGAAGAATCTCGATCCGAATTAACCATTATAGGAGATAGTGGTGCTGATTGCTTAGTTAATATTTCCATTTTTGATAATGGAGAAGAATTAATCCTAGCTATTTCTAAAAATGACGGAAGTAGCATTCGAGGAGATTATTTTTTAAGTCATTGTGGTTTAACCTATGTTAGATGTAAAGATTTGATCAATCCGTTTACAGGCGAGGTAGAAGATATCAGTGCATGCTTAGGAACTATTTGTAACTGCTCAGAAAACAATCCTACATCGTTCTCTATTTACCCAAACCCTTCTGATGGAATCTTAAGAATATCTATGGATGAATCTGAAATAACCCATACCACTAAATTAAAAATATACAGTATTACAGGACAACTTATTCAAGCATACAGTGCGACTGATCTCGTCTTTAGCGATAATATTTTGGAATTAAATATTTCCAATTTGCCCGCTGGCATTTATCTAATAGAACACGATATAGGAATAAACTGCCAGGGCAGTAGATTATCGAAGGTAATCATCACCTAATTATCATTGCCTGAAAAGCAATCTAATGTTGCCTTTTCAAGATCATGGAGCGTCCTATGTGAATGATGTAAATTAAAAGACCGTAAATTGTTGTGATAAAAGAAGCCCTTAATCCACCTGCTAACATGATGTATTTTACTAATTCGACTCCTAAATTTCATTTAATATCAATGTACAAATATTCAATCTATCTTCTAACGTTTGAAATCTTATGTTTACAGACTTAAACTGATTATTTTGAAATTCTCGCAAACTGAAATCACCAGTTCCAGATGGTAAATCTAATTCTATCCCTGAAGAAGTAAAGCCTTGATATGCTTGCATTGTAATTTCAGAATCATTAGAAATATTACCTTCAAGAATACCTAATGGTAATCCTAGATCTATTTCTATGCCCCCATCTGAGAAATACGAAATTTGCACATTTTGGAATTCCTCTTCAATTTCAAACTGAGGACATACTAATGTTCCCACAGAGTAGTTATCTTCAATTTGATCTGGAATAAACTCATCAGAACAAGCACAAAATGTTAACAGAATTAAGTAAAATAATTTTTTTGTTTTAATCATGATATCTTTTTAAAATGTTCCTGTTTGTGACCAAAATATATGTTGATAAATGTTAAACATAAATGGAAAAATATTATTGCTTAATTATTTACTCATGCTATTGGTTCCGCTTTTATTGATAACTCATATTGTTTCGGCGCATTTAGAATATTAAATTCTATCAATAAAATTCCAATTGTATATAAAAAGATAGTAAATGCATTCATCAGTTATTCACAATATGTACTACCAATAATTAAGGACAACTATGAACTTATCAAACTTTTAGATTCTGTCATTATAGATTGAATTCAGCCTTAACCCCTGCCCCTAATACACGATATGATTGATTAATCCGATCTCCAATCCAGATATTACCAAGTTGCTGTTTATAGTTCATTGTGAATTGCATAGACAAGCGGTTGGAAAATTGTTTCCCTAAGCTTAAGTTACCGCCAATTAATCCAGTGACTCGATTACTCAAACCAAAACTTTGTGAGTTAATTGTATTGAGCTTATTAGAAGGATCAAAAGAATAGCCTTTGAAATTATAGGAAACATTAAAATCATATTGTAAACTTCCTGTCAATAAATAATTTCCAAATTTCTTTTGGTATCCAGCAGAGATAGGAATACTGAAAAATATGTGCTTGTTAGTGTGCTCTATAAATCTCGTGGTCGTTGTAACTTCTTTAAGAGTTCCAGAGATATAAGTTCTTATCCCATTTACCACCCTAAACTTAGCAGTATCACTTACAACCGACTGAACAGTACTACCTACTACTTGTGAGTGTATAAACCGCTCATTGATCTGGAGTTTCGAAATTCCAATTCCAAAATTAATACCATTATTCATAGTATACTTTAATCCTAATCCAATCTCTGAACCAAAGCGCTTTAATTCTTTGGCTTTCTTATTTTCAATATATGAGGATAGCTCCTGATCATTTGTATCGAGGAATCTATTGTAGTTGTAATAATTAATGAAACTTATTATAGAGAATTTTGCTTTGTCGTTGTTATTCTTATCATCATCAGAAAACGCCAAGTATTCTAATATGTTTGGATACTTATTATTTTCTAAATAGACCTCAGATAGTTTGTTTTCAAGGATTGGAAATTGGGAAAGTGCCCTTGAGTCTAGCAAATCTTGATGTTGTTCCAACAATGTAGGTTGCTTTAGATCGATAACGTTGGTCTCCATAGGTTCACGCTTATTTTCCGTTACAAATTCGGACGTTTTGCGATTTTTAAACTCAGTGTTGCCTATATTATTGAGTAGTATTTCGGTCTCATTGATTACTACATCTCTATTCTTAATAAAATTTTGTTCAGCTCGGTATTTGTCTATAAGAATTGATTTTAATATTTTATTTCTATTAACACCATCTAAATTACTCGACTCTTTACTGGTTTCATTTTTTACAATTTCTTTATTTGCATCCCAACTTGTTATAGCCTCTTCTATCTCCATTTGATGAGACAAATTGGAATTGGGATTACCTTCTTCGTAGGAATCATTTTTTTTATCAACAAAGATTTCTTTTAGGGAAGAATTTGCTTTATCATTTAAAATTACATTTTGGTCTTTATTAAAAATGAAGTTTATAATTAACAATCCAGACAGAATAAGTATTCCAATTCCGAAAAGAATTATGAAGGGCCTTCTCCTTTTTTTCTTTCTAGGAATTTTGTGTTTTATCTCATCCCATATTGCATTCTTGTCTAGATCGTGGCTCTCAGCAAGAAGATGCGATCTTGTAATGTCGTCTATTTTATTTCTGGACATGATAAGAAATTTTCATTAGATAATATTTTTCTCAGAATACTGCGAGCTCTTGAAACTCTGGCTCTAGATGATGAGGCTTCTATTTTTAATAAAGAAGCAATTTCATCATGTTTAAATCCATCAACAACAAAAAGCTTGAATGTGATTTTTAGATGACTCGGTAGCTTTTCCATTGAAGCTTTTATATCTTCTAGTTCAAGCTTGTCATATATGACTGGATCTTGTGACATATCTTCATTTGAATGCTCGAAATCACTATAAACAGTTTTTTTGTTTTTATTATATTTTGCTAGTGCTGTATTGATAACTATTCTATTCATCCACGGTAAAAACTTGTTCTCTGGCCCAGAAAATTGACCAATATTTTTAAAGATCTTTATCAATGCATCTTGCAAAACGTCCTTTGCTTCATGTTTATCCTTAGAGTATCTCATGCTCACATTATAAAGCCTGTCAACATAGTGGTCGTACAACTCTCTCTGAGCAGACGCTTCATATTGTTGACAGGCTTTTATACAGTTATCTATATCCATTAATCTTTGGGGAATATTAATCCACTTTCATTTTCATTCTTACGGATCCTAATACATGGATAGCTTCCTCTCCGAGTTCATCGAGAAACCAACCAGACAATTCCCCCTTACTGATTTCACCTGTGACTCTATCTCCAGGTTCTAATTCCAATACTAGTTTGTTAAAGACTGGGTTTGTCCCAACAGATGACTTGTATGTACCCAACTCTCCATCAATTTCTACTAATGTACTTCTATAACCCTCACTATTTTCTATCAATCCCACGTAGTCGTCAATTCTTTGAAATCCAATATTGATGTTATGCTTGCTCCCTTCTACTTTCAAGTTCACTATATCATTTTCATTTGAAAATAATATAACATAGTTGTGTTCAGGATCATCTATCCTTGCTGAGTTGGTAATGCTTCCAGCATCATCTAGGAGTTTAATATCAAGGTATTGATCGATAGTACCACAACTAGTAATAGGATCAATAACGGTTTCATATCCATTTATGATTAGATCTTCATTCTCAGATGAAGTTTGATCATCTTCGTTAGTAATAATGATAAAAGTTTTTTCTCCTTCTTCGATCCGGCACTCCAAATAATCAAATTCATAAAACCCTTCAGTAATCTTGCCCGTTCTAGTATTACCAGAAAAAGTAGCGCTATAAGTTCCATTTGTTATGAGCTGACCATTGCAATCCAATGCAGTCCCACTAAAATGTATTTCCTTATGGTCATAATCAGAGGTGTACGTATCTATTACGATATCCATATCGACCACACCACTTAGTAAACTAATATTACCAGCACAGAGGTCAGATACACTTGCAGAAATATCCATACCTGATTCGACAAAAAATTCATAGTATCCATTTTTATCTACTACTGCGAAATCTGTATAAGAGAGATCCTCATTATGTATATCTATTCCAGCAGATAATGGATCGCCATCTATTGTGAAAGTGTATCCTGAAATTGATACCAAATTTTCATTTAAAGGATCTATTACTGCATTAATAGGATTAGGAGAATCTGACATTGGTAAGATGACTTCAGCCTTTTTATCTATTATTATTGCATTACGCAAACTCTTAGTAAAGCCTTCTTTCTCTGATTGAACTCTGATCTGTTCGTCATTATAATCTTCAATAACATAAGTGAACTTACCTTCAGTATCTGAGAGAACTTGTCCCAATGCCTTATTATTAGCAAATATGGTCACTTTGACATTCGTAAGATGTGTGCCAGTTTGATCTGTAACCAAACCAACCAACCCAATATCCACTATTTCTGTGGATGGCTCAGTGACAGTCTCTTCATTTTCAAAATCAAGATTCTTCTCGCAGGAGATAAATAGCATTAGTAGTAATGCTCCAATTATATATTTCATTTTTATAAAATTTAATTTTAGTAATAGTTTTATCGTCTAGACATATGATAATTAACTAAATCACTAAAACGCTGCAAGAATTGAATATTATTTTTTGAATTTTATCAAATAGCTAAACATTTACAGTTGATAAGGGTAGACCTATTCTTTTGGTAAACATAG